>CAUTTK010000015.1:0-25769 GCA_963541475.1 uncultured Streptococcus sp.
TCCACCCAGAAGTTCGTCATTCTGTATACGGAAATGATATCCTTCGTAACTTTGCCCTTAACATCTGTAAAGCTAAAGGCGATTGGTCAATGGATAATTTCATTGATATGCAGATTCAAAAAATCCGTGAAACTGTCGGTGATAAACGTGTCCTTCTCGGTCTATCAGGTGGAGTTGACTCATCTGTCGTTGGGGTTCTTCTCCAAAAAGCGATTGGCGATCAATTGATCTGTATCTTTGTAGACCACGGTCTTCTTCGTAAAGGCGAAGCTGATCAAGTTATGGACATGCTTGGTGGTAAGTTTGGTTTGAATATCGTCAAAGCAGACGCTGCAAAACGTTTCCTTGACAAACTTGCTGGCGTTTCTGACCCTGAGCAAAAACGTAAAATCATCGGTAACGAGTTTGTCTATGTCTTTGATGACGAAGCAAGCAAGCTCAAAGATGTGAAATTCCTTGCTCAAGGAACTCTTTATACAGACGTTATCGAGTCTGGTACGGATACAGCTCAAACTATCAAGTCACACCACAACGTGGGTGGTCTTCCAGAAGACATGCAGTTTGAATTGATTGAACCACTCAACACTCTTTATAAGGATGAAGTTCGTGCCCTTGGTACAGAGCTTGGTATGCCAGACCACATTGTATGGCGCCAACCATTCCCAGGACCAGGTCTTGCAATCCGTGTCATGGGCGAAATCACTGAAGAAAAACTAGAAACTGTTCGTGAGTCAGACGCTATCTTGCGTGAAGAAATTGCCAAAGCTGGTCTTGACCGCGATATCTGGCAATACTTCACTGTCAACACAGGCGTTCGTTCAGTTGGTGTTATGGGTGATGGCCGTACATACGATTACACCATTGCTATCCGCGCTATCACTTCTATCGATGGCATGACAGCTGACTTTGCCAAAATTCCTTGGGAAGTCCTTCAAAAAATCTCAGTACGTATCGTAAATGAAGTGGATCATGTGAACCGTATCGTCTACGACATTACAAGTAAACCACCTGCAACAGTTGAGTGGGAATAGTCATTTCAGGACTAGCTTATATAGTTTAATTAGCCAGTATTTTTGGATACTGGTTTTTGCTTTATCTGGTTTTTTGACTACTTGTTTCAACTACTAAAAGATTAGAATTGTCAAAACAATTTGTCTAGGCTTGATTTTATGGCTTATTTACTATAAAATGAGAAGGAAAAACGTCAAACTTTTATATTGCAAATAGGAGAAAACATGACAAAAAAATTAAAACGTCCTGAGGTTTTATCACCTGCAGGGACTTTAGAGAAGCTAAAAGTAGCTGTTCAGTATGGGGCAGATGCTGTCTTTATCGGTGGTCAGGCCTATGGTCTTCGTAGCCGTGCAGGTAACTTTACCTTTGAACAGATGGAAGAAGGTGTCCAGTTTGCTGCCAAGTACGGTGCCAAGGTCTATGTAGCTGCCAATATGGTTATGCACGAAGGAAATGAAGCTGGTGCTGGTGAGTGGTTCCGTAAACTGCGTGATATCGGAATCGCGGCAGTTATCGTGTCTGACCCTGCCTTAATCATGATTGCAGCGACAGAAGCGCCAGGTCTTGAAATTCACCTCTCTACCCAAGCAAGTGCCACTAACTATGAAACTCTTGAGTTCTGGAAAGAACTGGGCTTAACACGTGTCGTTTTGGCGCGTGAGGTTTCAATGGAAGAATTGGCAGAAATTCGCAAACGTACAGATGTTGAGATTGAAGCCTTTGTCCACGGAGCTATGTGTATTTCATACTCAGGTCGTTGTACCCTTTCTAACCACATGAGTATGCGTGATGCCAACCGTGGTGGATGTTCTCAGTCTTGCCGCTGGAAATACGACCTTTACGATATGCCATTTGGGAAGGAACGTAAGAGCTTGAAAGGTGAGATTCCAGAAGAATTTTCAATGTCAGCCGTTGACATGTCTATGATTGACCATATCCCAGATATGATTGAAAACGGTGTGGACAGTCTGAAAATTGAAGGACGCATGAAGTCTATTCACTATGTTTCGACAGTTACCAACTGCTACAAGGCGGCTGTGGATGCATATCTTGAAAGTCCTGAAAAGTTTGAAGCAATCAAACAAGACTTGGTGGACGAGATGTGGAAGGTTGCCCAACGTGAGTTAGCAACAGGTTTCTACTACGGTACACCATCTGAAAATGAGCAGTTGTTTGGTGCTCGTCGTAAAATTCCTGAGTATAAGTTTGTCGCTGAAGTGGTTTCTTATGATGATGCGACACAAACAGCAACTATTCGTCAACGGAACGTCATTAACGAGGGCGACCAAGTTGAGTTTTATGGCCCAGGTTTCCGTCATTTTGAAACTTATATTGAAGATTTGCATGATGCTAAAGGAAATAAGATCGATCGCGCTCCAAATCCAATGGAACTGTTGACTATTAAGGTGCCTCAACCTGTTCAAGCAGGAGACATGATTCGTGCATTAAAAGAAGGACTCATCAATCTTTATAAGGAAGATGGAACCAGCGTCACAGTTCGTGCTTAAGAAAGGAAAAGGAAATGATAGAGGCACAGGGTTTCTTAGTGGATAAGCAAACAAGATGTATTCATTACCATAGCAAGCTTGATATTATTGCTTTACAATGCTATGACTGTAAAAAGTACTATGCTTGTTATCGGTGTCATGATTCATTAGAAAATCACCTTTTTGAGCCCTATCCCTTATCTTTGATACAGGATAAGCCTATTTTATGTGGTGTTTGTTTAAAACTACTAACATATAAGCAATATAACGAAAGCTTAAGTTGCCCCTTTTGTTTTTCTCGCTTTAATCCAGGTTGCCAAAATCATAAGGAACGCTATTTTAAATAGCAAATCATCTAGTTTTGAAGTAGCCGAAAACTCAATTCCAAGAGAAAATGAAGTAAATATTCCTATAATAAACCGTATAGTATCAAGTTTTTCAATACTTTATACTATACAGTTTTTTGATTTTCAAGCCTTTTTGCCCAGCATCTTTGCAGTATTTTTCAGAAAGACCTAGATAATGGTTGGATTTATTACAAGTTTTTTACAAAGTTTTCTATATAATAGACTCAAAAATAGTAAAATTGTAAATAATTTTCATTAAACGCTTTCAATGTTAGTAAAAAGTTGACAAATCCAATTTTTAGGACTAAACTAAGTAAGTAAATTTTAATTAAAAGGAGAATTCGTCATGAATTTAACATTTTTCGGTCTATGTCTTGCCTGTATGGGTGTGTCTCTTGGTGAGGGTATGTTGATGAATGGTTTGTTGAAATCAGTAGCTCGCCAACCAGATATTATCGCTGAGTTTCGTAGCTTGATGTTTTTAGGGGTTGCCTTTATTGAAGGAACTTTCTTCGTAACTCTTGTCTTCTCATTTATTATTAAATAACGAAATATAAATTGGAGAAGGGAGAATGTTAGATGGAAGAAAGTATCAATCCAACCATCAATATTGGTCCTGTTACCTTTGATTTAACTTTGACAGCCTTGACTTTGCTGTCTGTGTTTCTGATTTTTGCATTTATCTATTGGGCAAGTCGTAATATGACATTAAAACCCAAAGGTAAACAAAATGTACTAGAGTATCTCTATGATTTTGTAATTGGATTTACAGAACCTAACCTTGGTTCCCACTACATAAAAGATTACTCACTCTTTTACTTATGCTTATTTCTTTTTATGGTCATCGCCAATAACCTTGGTTTGATGGCGAAACTTCAAACAACAGATGGAACAAACCTTTGGACATCGCCAACTGCAAATCTTTCATTTGACCTTGTCTTGTCTTTCTGTATTATTGTGATGGCGCACATTGAGGGGATTCGTCGTCGTGGGATTAAACAATACCTAAAAGGTTTTGTAACTCCTGCATTTATGACACCGATGAATCTACTTGAAGAAGTCACGAATTTCCTTTCTCTTGCTTTGCGGATTTTTGGGAATATCTTTGCAGGTGAAGTAATGACAAGCTTGCTTCTTTTACTTTCACATCAGGCTATTTTTTGGTATCCAATCGCATTTGGGACAAACTTAGTTTGGACTGCATTTTCCGTGTTCATTTCTTGTGTACAGGCCTATGTCTTTACACTATTATCCTCTATGTACCTAGGAAATAAAATTAATGATGAAGAGTAGAAAGGAGTAACTGATGCACGTAACAGTAGGTGAATTAATTGGTAATTTTATTTTAATCGCTGGCTCTTTTATCCTTTTGCTAGTCTTGATTAAAAAATTTGCATGGTCTAATATTACAAGCATTTTCGAAGAAAGAGCTGAAAAAATTGCTTCAGATATTGACAGAGCCGAAGAAGCCCGTCAAAAAGCAGAAGTATTGGCTCAAAAACGCGAAGATGAATTGGCTGGCAGCCGTAAAGAAGCTAAGACAATCATTGAGAATGCGAAAGAAACAGCTGAGAAAAGTAAGGCTAGTATTTTAGCAGATGCTAAGCTAGAAGCAGGACGCTTGAAAGAAAAAGCGAACCAAGAAATTGCTCAAAACAAAGCTGAAGCTTTACAAAGCGTTAAGGGTGAGGTAGCAGATTTGACAATCAGCTTGGCTGGTAAAATCATCTCACAAAACCTTGACAGTCATGCCCATAAAGAACTCATTGATCAGTATATCGATCAGCTAGGAGAAGCTTAATGGACAAGAAAACAGTAAAGGTAATTGAAAAATACAGCATGCCTTTTGTCCAATTGGTACTTGAAAAAGGAGAAGAAGACCGTATCTTTTCAGACTTGACTCAAATCAAGCAAGTTGCTGAAGAAACAGGTTTACCTTCTTTTTTAAAAAAAGTGGCAGTAGACGAGTCTGACAAGGAAAAAACGATTGCTTTCTTCCAAGACTCAGTGTCACCTTTATTGCAAAACTTGATCCAGGTTCTAGCATACAATCACAGAGCAAATCTTTTTTATGATGTGCTTGTAGATTGTTTGAACCGACTTGAAAAAGAAACAAATCGATTTGAAGTGACGATTATGTCAGCTCATCCTTTAACTGATGAACAGAAGAGTCGCTTGCTCCCTTTGATTGAGAAAAAAATGTCTCTGAAAGTAAGGAGTGTAAAAGAACAAATCGATGAAAGTCTCATTGGTGGTTTTGTCATTTTTGCCAATCACAAGACAATTGATGTGAGTATTAAACAACAACTTAAAGTTGTTAAAGAAAATTTGAAATAGAAAGTGGTGTTCTTTTGGCAATTAACGCACAAGAAATCAGCGCTTTAATTAAGCAACAAATTGAAAATTTCAAACCCAATTTTGATGTGACTGAAACAGGTGTTGTAACCTATATCGGGGATGGTATCGCGCGTGCTCACGGCCTTGAAAATGCCATGAGTGGAGAGTTGTTGATTTTTGAAAACGGCTCTTATGGTATGGCTCAAAACTTGGAGTCAACAGACGTCGGTATTATCATCCTTGGTGACTTTACAGATATCCGTGAAGGCGATACAATCCGCCGTACAGGTAAAATCATGGAAGTTCCAGTAGGTGAAAGTCTAATTGGTCGTGTTGTGGATCCGCTTGGTCGTCCAGTTGACGGTCTTGGAGAAATCCACACTGATAAAACTCGTCCAGTAGAAGCGCCAGCTCCTGGTGTTATGCAACGTAAGTCTGTATCAGAACCATTGCAAACTGGTTTGAAAGCTATTGACGCCCTTGTACCGATTGGTCGTGGTCAACGTGAGTTGATTATCGGTGACCGTCAGACAGGGAAAACAACCATTGCGATTGATACAATCTTGAACCAAAAAGGTCAAGATATGATCTGTATCTATGTAGCGATTGGACAAAAAGAATCAACAGTTCGTACGCAAGTAGAAACACTTCGTCAGTACGGTGCCTTGGATTACACAATCGTTGTGACTGCCTCTGCTTCACAACCATCTCCATTGCTTTTCCTAGCTCCTTATGCTGGGGTTGCCATGGCGGAAGAATTTATGTACCAAGGGAAGCATGTTTTGATTGTTTATGATGATTTATCAAAACAAGCGGTAGCTTATCGTGAACTGTCACTCTTGCTTCGTCGTCCTCCAGGTCGTGAAGCCTTCCCAGGGGATGTTTTCTACCTTCACAGCCGTTTGCTTGAGCGCTCAGCTAAAGTTTCTGATGAACTTGGTGGTGGATCAATTACAGCCCTACCATTTATCGAGACACAAGCAGGAGATATCTCAGCCTATATAGCAACCAACGTGATTTCAATTACTGATGGACAAATATTCCTTGGTGATGGTCTCTTCAATGCGGGTATTCGTCCAGCTATTGATGCGGGTTCATCTGTATCACGTGTAGGTGGTTCTGCACAAATCAAAGCCATGAAGAAGGTTGCTGGTACACTTCGTATCGACCTTGCTTCATACCGTGAGTTGGAAGCCTTCACTAAGTTCGGTTCTGACTTGGATGCGGCAACACAGGCTAAATTGAACCGTGGACGTCGTACCGTTGAGGTCTTGAAACAACCTGTTCACAAACCATTACCTGTTGAGAAACAAGTAACCATTCTCTATGCTTTGACACATGGTTTCTTGGATACTGTTCCAGTAGATGATATTGTTCGTTTCGAGGAAGAGTTCCATGCCTTCTTTGATGCTCAACATCCAGAGATTTTGGAAACCATTCGTGATACAAAAGACTTGCCAGAAGAAGCAGTCTTGGATGCTGCGATTACAGAGTTTCTCAATCAAACCAGCTTCCAATAAGAATAGAGGTGTCAGATGGCAGTATCTCTAAATGATATTAAAACAAAAATCGCCTCAACAAAAAATACGAGTCAAATCACAAATGCCATGCAAATGGTATCGGCTGCTAAGCTTGGTCGCTCTGAAGAAGCTGCTCGTAACTTCCAAGTTTACGCTCAGAAAGTTCGCAAGCTCTTGACAGATATCCTCCATGGTAATGGTTCTGGTGGCTCAACCAATCCGATGTTGATTAGTCGTCCTGTGAAGAAGACAGGCTATATCGTTATTACTTCAGATCGCGGTTTGGTTGGAGGTTATAATTCTTCTATTCTAAAAGCCGTTATGGAGTTGAAAGAAGAATACCATCCAGATGGTAAAGGATTTGAAATGATCTGTATCGGTGGAATGGGAGCTGATTTCTTTAAAGCTCGCGGTATTCAACCACTTTATGAACTACGTGGCTTGGCAGATCAACCAAGTTTTGATGAAGTTCGTAAGATTATTTCAAAAACTGTTGAAATGTATCAAAATGAACTTTTTGATGAGCTCTATGTCTGCTACAACCACCATGTTAACACGCTAACTAGTCAAATGCGTGTGGAGCAAATGCTTCCGATTGTTGACTTGGATCCAAATGAAGCGGATGACAGTTACAGCTTGACCTTTGAATTGGAAACAAGCCGAGAAGAAATTTTGGAGCAGTTGTTGCCTCAGTTTGCAGAAAGTATGATTTATGGGGCTATTATCGATGCCAAGACAGCTGAAAATGCTGCAGGTATGACAGCCATGCAAACAGCGACTGATAATGCTAAGAAAGTCATTAATGATTTGACAATTCAGTATAACCGTGCCAGACAGGCGGCGATTACACAAGAAATTACAGAAATCGTAGCAGGAGCTAGTGCCTTAGAATAGGCTCTAGTCCAGCTCGTATGAAAATGAACTTAGGACCTAGTTGAGCTAGGAACCGACAGTATCTTATATAGAATAGGAGAAGGAGATGAGTTCAGGTAAAATTGCTCAGGTTATCGGTCCCGTTGTAGACGTCTTGTTTGCAGCAGGGGAAAAACTTCCTGAGATTAACAATGCACTTGTCGTCTACAAAAATGACGAAAGAAAAACAAAAATCGTCCTTGAAGTAGCCTTGGAGTTGGGAGATGGTATGGTCCGTACTATCGCCATGGAATCAACAGATGGTTTGACTCGTGGAATGGAAGTATTGGACACAGGTCGTCCAATCTCTGTACCAGTAGGTAAAGAAACTTTGGGACGTGTCTTCAATGTTTTGGGAGATACCATTGACTTGGAAGCTCCTTTTACAGAAGATGCAGAGCGTCAGCCAATTCATAAAAAAGCTCCAACTTTTGATGAGTTGTCTACCTCTTCTGAAATCCTTGAAACAGGGATTAAGGTTATCGACCTTCTTGCCCCTTACCTAAAAGGTGGTAAAGTTGGACTTTTCGGTGGTGCCGGAGTTGGTAAAACCGTCTTGATCCAAGAATTGATTCACAACATTGCCCAAGAACACGGTGGGATTTCAGTATTTACTGGTGTTGGGGAACGTACTCGTGAGGGGAATGACCTTTACTGGGAAATGAAAGAATCAGGCGTTATCGAGAAAACAGCCATGGTATTTGGTCAGATGAATGAGCCACCAGGAGCACGTATGCGTGTTGCCCTTACTGGTTTGACAATCGCTGAATACTTCCGTGATGTGGAAGGCCAAGACGTGCTTCTCTTTATCGATAATATCTTCCGTTTCACTCAGGCTGGTTCAGAAGTATCTGCCCTGTTGGGTCGTATGCCATCAGCCGTTGGTTACCAACCAACACTGGCTACGGAAATGGGTCAATTGCAAGAACGTATCACATCAACTAAGAAGGGTTCTGTAACCTCTATCCAAGCTATCTATGTGCCAGCGGATGACTATACTGACCCAGCGCCAGCAACAGCCTTCGCTCACTTGGATTCAACAACTAACTTGGAACGTAAGTTGGTACAATTGGGTATTTACCCAGCCGTTGACCCACTTGCTTCAAGCTCACGTGCCTTGGCACCTGAAATCGTTGGAGAAGAGCACTATGCAGTTGCTGCTGAAGTAAAACGTGTCCTTCAACGTTACCATGAATTGCAAGATATCATTGCTATCCTTGGTATGGATGAGCTTTCTGATGAAGAAAAGACCTTGGTGGCTCGTGCCCGTCGTATCCAGTTCTTCTTGTCACAAAACTTTAATGTTGCGGAACAATTTACTGGTCAGCCTGGTTCTTATGTTCCAGTTGCTGAAACTGTTCGTGGCTTTAAGGAAATCCTTGATGGTAAACATGATCAGTTACCAGAAGATGCCTTCCGTGGTGTAGGTTCTATCGAAGACGTGATTGCAAAAGCTGAAAAAATGGGATTTTAAGAGGTGATCTATGGCTCAGTTAACTGTCCAGATCGTGACACCAGATGGTCTCGTCTATGATCACCATGCCAGCTTTGTATCGGTTCGAACTCTGGATGGTGAGATGGGGATCTTGCCACGACATGAAAATATGATTGCGGTTTTAGCAGTTGATGAAGTAAAGGTAAAACGTATTGATGATGAAGATCACGTGAACTGGATTGCAGTAAACGGAGGCGTTATTGAAATTGCCAATGATATCATTACAATCGTTGCGGATTCTGCAGAACGTGCTCGTGATATCGATGTTAGCCGTGCAGAACGTGCCAAGCTTCGAGCAGAGCGTGAAATCGAAGAAGCCCACGAAAAACACTTGATTGATCAAGAACGTCGTGCTAAGATTGCTTTGCAACGTGCTATTAATCGTATCAATGTCGGAAAAAGACTATAAGAAAAAAATGAACTTGAAAATTTCAAGTTCATTTTTTTCTGTTTTCTTATGGAGCAAAACTGATGCAGACTGCTTCTGGTACATGGAAGTCGTTAGAAAGTTCTGCTAGACGACCAGTTTCAGGATTACGTTTAAAGACGGTTGCATTGTCAGAGTCTTGATGGACAGCAATAAGGAATTCTTGGTCTGGTGTCAAATCAAAATCACGTGGAGTCTGACCATGTGTCGGAACGATTTCTAACAACTCTAAGCTACCGTCCGCAAGGATTGTATATACTGCGATAGAATCATGACCACGGTTAGAAGCGTAGAGGTATTTACCGTCTTTAGAGAGACGAATAGCAGCAGTACCATTAAAGCCTTCATAACCGTCTGGTAGAGTTGAAATGACCTGCATGCGTTCAAATTCGCCAACACCATCGTAAATTAAAACCTCGATAGTACTATTGAGTTCACAAATCAGATAAGCGATTTTATAGTGGTTATGGAAAATGATATGGCGTGAGCCTGCTCCTGGCTGGCTGTGATAGGTATAGAGCTTAGATAATTTCCCTTCTTGATCAAGGTCGTAAGTAATAACTTGGTCAGTTCCCAAATCACAAGTCACTAGATAGTGATCAGGTGTTAAGTCTGTAAAGTGAACATGGGGTGAAGCTTGATTTTCATGTGGACCTTGGCCACTGTGTTGATCCACATCACTAAGTAGAAGACTCCCATCTTCCTTGCGTTTATAAACAAGGACCTGCCCCTTGTGATAGTTGGCCGCATAGACTAAATCACGCTTTTCATCAACAGAAACATAACAGTGGGGAGCTCCTTCTTCCACGACATGATTTAATAAGGTTCCATCAGTTTGATAGGCTGCAATGCCCCCCTTGGCATCCTGACTACCAACGGTGTATAGATGTTGCTTCTGGTCAAAAGCAAGATAGGTTGGACTTGGTTCAGGAGCAAAAAGTTTTAGATTTGAAAGCTGCCCAGTTTCTGTATCAAAGTCTGCCTTGTAAATCCCTTGGGAAATACGACGTGTATAAGTTCCAAAATAAACAGTTTCTTTCATGATAATACCTCTTTATAAAGATAAGACTATTATATCACAAAAACTGTAGTTGGAGGAACTCTATAACACATAGATGTGTATAATAAAATATCAAATTTAGCTTGATTTCCTTTTGAAAAGTGCTATAATAATCCTATACAAATTGCAAAGGAGTTTTTTTATGAAAAAACGTGTTTTCTTAGCAGCTGGAGTTGCTGTACTCTCAGCAGCTGTTCTAGCAGCTTGTTCATCTGGTAATGGGAATAAAGAAGCAACTAAACCAGTTACTTATGCCTATGTATTTTCATCAGATCCTGCGAGTCTGGATTATACAGTTGCTGGGCAAAAGTCTACAAAACAGATTACTGGTAATGTCATTGATGGACTACTGGAAAATGATCAATACGGGAATCTAGTACCATCAGTTGCAGAAGATTGGACGGTTTCCAAAGATGGTTTGACCTATACCTATAAAATTCGTAAGGGTATCAAGTGGTATACCAATGAAGGCGAAGAATATGGGGAAGTTAAGGCTCAGGATTTTGTGACTGGTCTAAAACACGCAGCTGACAAGAAATCAGAAGGACTTTATCTTGTACAGGATTCTATTAAAGGATTAGATGACTATGTAAATGGGAAAACAACGGATTTTTCTACTGTTGGTGTAAAAGCAACAGATGATTATACTGTAGTCTATACTTTAAACCATCCAGAGTCTTTCTGGAATTCGAAAACAACAATGGGAGTTCTTGCTCCTGTTAGCGAAGACTTTTTAGCTTCTAAAGGAGATGACTTTGGTAAGGCGACTGATATAACAAGCATTCTATACAATGGGGCTTATCTTCTCACAGGTCTTACATCTAAATCTTCTATTGAAATGACCAAAAACCAAAATTATTGGGATAAACAAAATGTCTTTATTGATGATATCAAATTATCATTCTTTGATGGTCAAGATGCTGACTCTCTTGGACGTGGATTTGATGAAGGAAATTATCCTGCAGCTCCTCTCTTTAAAAACTCTGCTAACTATGAACGCTTAAAAGAAAAATACAAAGATAACATTATTTATAGTCAACAACAAGGAACTACTTTCTATATTTCGACGAATATTGACCGTGTTGCTTACAATCACACCGCTAAAACAAGTGATGCAGAAAAAACATCTACTAAGAAGGCCTTGCTAAACAAAGATTTCCGTCAAGCTTTGGCTTTTGCTACAGATCGTAAAGCAGGAATCTCTCAAGTATTTGGGGACGAAGTAGCACCGCGTAAATTACGTACAAGTTTAACACCTCCAACATTTGTACAAGTAGGAGAGCAGTCATTTGGGCAAGTAGCTAAGGCAGAATTGGATAAATTAGATGGTGTATGGAAAGATGTCAGTCTTGATGATGCCCAGGATTCACTTCATAATGTAGATAAGGCTAAAGCTAAATTGGAAGCTGCCAAGAAAACTCTTCAAGCTGATGGAGTACAGTTCCCTATTCATTTAGATATTCCAGTATCTTCTACTCGTCCACAGTTTGTGCGTCAATATCAATCTTATAAACAATCTATCGAGGAAGCTCTTGGATCAGATAATGTTATAGTTGATATTCAACAAGTTTCTGATGATGAATTGGCAAGTATGACGGTTCTAGCTACTTCTAATACCAATACTGACTGGGATATTAATGCAAATAGTGGATGGGGGCCTGATTACGCAGATCCATCAACTTATCTAGATATATTTGATCCAACATCTGGACCAAATCTTCTTGGTTCCCTAGGTGTAGTACCAGGTAAAGACAGTTCAGCAATCAAAGCGGTTGGGTTAGATAAGTTTAAAGAGTTAATCACGGATGCTAATAGTGAGAAAACAGATCTTGAAAAACGATATTCTAAATATGCAAAAGCTCAAGCTTGGTTAACAGACAGTGCCTTGGTTATTCCTGCACAGTCAGACGGTGCCCAAATGCTCGTAACGAAGAAAGTTCCAGGTACTGGTGCAGATGGCTGGGTAGGTGATAAGACTGGTGAACTTAGCTATAAATACCTTAAAATCCAAGATAAGATTGTCACTACTAAAGAAATGGATGAGTTCCGCAAGAAATTTGCTGAAGAAAAAGCCAAATCAAACGCAGATTATCAGAAGAACTTAGAACGTCATATTCAAGACTAATCGAATCTCCTCTTTTGAGGGGATTTTTTATGTCGCTGTCTCCATGTAATACTCAATGAAAATCAAAGAGCAAACTAGGAAGCTAGCCGCAGGCTGTACTTGAGTACGGCAAGGCGAAGCTGACGTGGTTTGAATTTGATTTTCGAAGAGTATAAGCACTTAAAAAAAGAGTTATTTTACTTCAAAAATGATATAATGAGAGAACGATAGAAAGGAAGTATTTATGGAACAAAAAGAGAAACATTTTAGCCTATCTTGGTTTTTCAAGTGGTTTTTGGATAACAAGGCCATTACGGTATTTTTGGTAACTTTATTATTGGGACTGAATCTTTTTATTTTAAGTAAGATTAGTTTTCTATTTTCACCTGTTTTAGACTTTTTGGCAGTTGTGATGTTGCCTGTCATTCTGTCTGGACTGCTATATTATTTATTAAATCCTATTGTTGATTGGATAGAGAAACACAAAATCAATCGTGTTATAGCGATTAGTATTGTCTTTGTGATCATCGCTCTCTTTATCATTTGGGGCTTGGCAGTAGCTATTCCAAATCTGCAGCGTCAGGTCTTAACCTTTGCAAGAAATGTACCAATCTACCTTGAAGATGCTGATCGAGTTATTGATGATTTGGTCACCAAGCGTTTACCAGATGATTTCAGGCCTCAGCTAGAGCAAGTTTTGACAAACTTTTCAAGTCAGGCTACAGTTTGGGCAAGTAAAGTTTCTTCTCAGGCAGTCAACTGGGTGAGTGCATTTATTAGCGGGGCTTCTCAAGTGATTGTTGCCTTGATTATCGTTCCTTTCATGCTCTTTTATCTCTTGCGTGATGGGAAAGGTTTGCGTAACTATTTGACCCAATTCATGCCGACGAAATTGAAGGAACCTGTAGGACAGGTTTTGTCAGATGTGAATCAACAGTTGTCCAACTATGTTAGAGGGCAAGTAACAGTGGCTATTATTGTAGCAGTAATGTTTATCATCTTCTTCAAGATTATCGGTTTACGCTATGCGGTTACGCTGGGTGTTACTGCTGGTATTTTAAATCTGGTTCCTTATCTTGGTAGTTTTCTAGCCATGCTTCCTGCCTTAGTATTGGGCTTGATTGCTGGACCAGTCATGCTTTTGAAAGTGGTGATTGTCTTTATCGTAGAACAAACTATTGAAGGCCGTTTTGTCTCTCCACTGATTTTGGGAAGTCAATTAAACATCCATCCCATTAATGTTCTCTTTGTCCTGTTAACTTCAGGATCCATGTTTGGTATTTGGGGAGTCTTACTCGGTATCCCAGTTTATGCCTCTGCTAAGGTTGTCATTTCAGCAATTTTTGAATGGTATAAGGTAGTCAGTGGCCTATATGAACTAGAGGGAGAGGAAGTCAAGAGTGAACAATAGTCAACAGATGTTACTGGCTTTGGAGGACCAAGATTTAACCAAGGCTGAGCATTATTTCGTCAAAGCTTTAGAAAATGATCCAAGTGACCTTCTGTATGAGTTAGCTACTTATCTAGAAGGGATTGGTTTTTATCCTCAGGCCAAGGAAATTTACCTGAAAATTGTAGAGGATTTTCCAGAGGTTCATCTTAATCTAGCAGCCATTGCTAGCGAGGATGGTCAAATCGAAGAAGCTTTTGCTTACCTAGAGGAAATCCAACCTGACAGTGACTGGTATGTTTCGGCTTTGGCTCTGAAGGCGGACCTTTATCAGCTGGAAGGTTTGACAGATGTGGCGCGTGAGAAATTGTTAGAGGCCTTGACTTATTCAGAGGACCCTCTCTTGATATTGGGATTGGCAGAGTTGGATAGTGAGTTGGAAAATTACCAAGAGGCCATTCAAGGCTACGCCCAGTTAGATAATCGTAGGATTTATGAGCAAACAGGGATTTCCACCTATCAACGAATTGGCTTTGCCTATGCTCAGTTAGGGAAATTTGAAACGGCCACAGAGTTTTTAGAAAAAGCCCTAGAGTTAGAATACGATGACCTAACAGCTTTTGAGTTGGCCAGTCTTTACTTTGATCAAGAAGAATATCAAAAAGCTGTCCTCTACTTTAAGCAGCTTGATACTATTTCTCCTGACTTTGAAGGATATGAGTATGGGTATAGTCATGCCTTACATAAGGAACATCAAGTTCAAGAAGCCCTGCGTATCGTTAAGCAAGGCTTGGAGAAAAATCCCTTTGAAACTCGCCTTTTGCTGGCTGCTTCACAATTCTCCTATGAACTTCATGATGCTAGTGGTGCAGAAGATTATCTCCTTACTGCTAAAGCAGACGCTGAGGATACAGAAGAAATCTTACTCCGTCTAGCTACTATTTATCTGGAGCAGGAGCGTTATGAGGATATTCTAGACTTGCAAAGCGAGGAGCCAGAAAATCTCTTGACCAAGTGGATGATTGCTCGTTCTTATCAAGAAATGGACGATTTGGATACTGCCTATGAGCATTACCAAGAGTTGGCAGGAGATTTGAAGGACAATCCCGAATTTTTGGAACACTATATCTATCTCTTGCATGAATTAGGCTACTTTGAGGAGGCAAAAGTCAATGCACAAGCTTACTTAAAACTGGTTCCAGATGATGTTCAAATGCAAGAACTGTATGAAAGACTGCAGGAATAAAATGATTTAAAGCTATATCTTATCAATTTTGAAAGATATAGTTTTTATTTTTGTTAACAATGTAATTTTTTTTATAAAAATAGTTGTAATTTAGTTTATGTATGCTATAATAGGGACAATTATTTTAAGGAGGTGTCAGTATGTCTTATTTATTTGAGATATTACCGAGTTTATTGAGCGGTGCAAGCATGACTTTACAGGTTTTTGCACTGGTCTTGATTTTTTCTATTCCCTTGGGCGTTTTGATTGCCTTTGCCTTGCAAGTCCATTGGAAGCCCCTCCATCATCTGATTAACATTTATATTTGGATTATGCGGGGGACGCCCTTGCTCTTGCAATTGATCTTTATCTATTATGTGCTACCAAGCATTGGGATTCGTTTGGATCGCCTTCCAGCGGCTATCATCGCCTTTGTTTTGAATTATGCTGCTTACTTTGCTGAAATCTTCCGTGGGGGGATTGATACCATCCCTAAAGGTCAATATGAGGCTGCTAAGGTCTTGAAGTTTAGTCCTTTTGACACAGTGCGCTATATTATCTTGCCTCAGGTGACCAAGATTGTTCTCCCTAGTGTATTTAATGAGGTTATGAGTTTGGTCAAGGATACGTCTCTAGTCTACGCTCTAGGAATTTCAGACCTTATCTTAGCAAGCCGAACAGCTGCCAACCGTGATGCCAGCCTTGTTCCCATGTTCTTGGCAGGAGCCATTTACTTGATTTTGATTGGGATTGTGACAATCATTTCCAAAAAAGTTGAGAAGAAGTACAGTTATTATAGATAGGAGGTTGACATGTTAGAATTACGAAATATCAATAAGAAATTCGGAGACAAACGAATCCTGTCTGATTTCAGTCTAAGTATTCCTGAAAAGCAAATCCTAGCTATCGTTGGGCCTTCTGGTGGAGGTAAGACGACTCTCTTACGCATGCTTGCAGGTCTTGAAACCATTGATTCAGGTCAAATCTTTTATAATGGAGAACCCTTAGAATTGGATGAATTGGAGAAGCGAAATCTACTGGGATTTGTATTCCAAGATTTTCAACTTTTCCCTCATTTGTCAGTTTTAGACAATTTGACCTTATCGCCTGTGAAAACAATGGGAATGAAGCAGGATGAGGCTGAACAGAAGGCGCGTGGACTCTTGGAACAGTTAGGGTTAGCAGGGCACGCAGATGCTTATCCATTCTCACTATCAGGTGGGCAAAAACAGCGGGTGGCCTTGGCGCGTGCTATGATGATTGACCCAGAAATCATTGGTTACGATGAACCAACTTCTGCACTGGATCCAGAATTACGCTTGGAAGTGGAAAAACTAATCTTGCAAAATAGGGAACTTGGCATGACCCAGATTGTGGTTACCCATGATTTACAGTTTGCGGAAAATATTGCAGATGTATTATTAAAAGTAGAACCTAAATAGGAGGAAAAAGTGATGAAAAAATTGATGCTTATATTAGTCAGTCTAATGACTGCTTTGTTCTTAGTGGCTTGTGGGAAAAATGCTAGTGAAACTGGTGGAGATAATTGGTCTAAGTACAAGTCTAACAAGTCTATTACTATTGGATTTGATAGTACTTTTGTTCCAATGGGATTTGCTCAGAAAGATGGTTCCTATGCAGGATTTGATATTGATTTAGCTACAGCTGTTTTTGAAAAATATGGAATTACGGTAAATTGGCAACCGATTGATTGGGATTTGAAAGAAGCTGAATTGACAAAAGGAACGATTGATCTGATTTGGAATGGCTATTCCGCTACAGACGAACGCCGTGAAAAGGTAGCATTCAGTAACTCATATATGAAGAATGAGCAGGTATTGGTGACTAAGAAATCTTCAGGTATCACGACTGCAAAGGATATGGCTGGAAAGACATTAGGAGCTCAAGCTGGTTCATCTGGTTATGAGGACTTTGAAGCAAATCCAGCGATTTTGAAGGATATTGTTGCTAATAATAAAGCGAATCAATACCAAACCTTTAATGAAGCCTTGATTGATTTGAAAAACGATCGAATTGATGGTCTATTAATTGATCGTGTCTATGCAAACTATTATTTAGAAGCAGAAGGCGTTTTAAACGATTATAATGTCTTTACAGTTGGACTAGAAACAGAAGATTTTGCGGTTGGAGCACGTAAGGAAGATACAACTCTGGTTAAAAAGATAAATGAAGGATTTTCTAATCTTTATAAGGATGGTAAGTTCCAAGAAATTAGCAAAAAATGGTTTGGTGATGATGTAGCAACCGAAGAAGTGAAGGAAGAAAAATAAAATAGATAAAAAAGTCTAGTTTTACCATTTTAAACTAGGCTTTTTTTATAAAAAACATCAACAATATAGACATTATTTATATTTTAAATATATTATAATTAACAATCTGATGGGATTAATATATTACCTTCTGAAAAACCGAAATACTTGATTTATAAAGGATTAAAGGGTATAATCTTAATGAGAACCTTTAAATATACAAATATATTTGAGGGGGGGGCTTGTTGTTTTTAGCCTTCCTATATATATTAACTGACATTTGTCAGAAAAAAGGAGTAAGGGAATGTTTAAACCCAAAGGGCGTCATGTTCGCCAATCGCAAGTGGAGAAATTCACACGTTACAGTATCCGTAAGGTAAGTTTTGGTGCGGCTAGTGTGGCTGTAGCTACTGGCTTGTTTTTCCTTGGTGGAGGAAGTGTTCAAGCAGCTGAACAAGCAACTAATTCAGAAACTAGAGAAGTTCAAAATGCTCAAAGTGTCAATGATAAGTCCTCGGAATCTAGGGAAGTTGCTGGACAAGCATCAGTTACTGCTAAAGAGCCCGATGGACAACAAACTAGTTCTGCTAAAGAGTCTGCGACTAACACACAAGCAAGTCCAGTTGAAACCCCAAATGTAGTGACGGAAAAAGTTGCTATTAATACCGCATCATTAGAAGATTTAGTTGCTAAAGTTGAAGGTAGATTGAGTCAATTAACTGAAGGCAAGAAAACAAAATCAGTCATTGATGATGCTAAAAACTTGGTTAATAAAGCAAAAGAGCTTTTAAATGATGATACAAAAACACAGGCAAAAGTTAATGCATTGGCTAAACAACTTTCAAGTAGCCTTATCATTTTAAACAGTATCAAATCAGAAGCAACTGAGGAGAAAGTAAACAAAAACCAAGATCCAAGAAATGGACAAGCTATTCTAGGAAAAGGTGAGAGTGGGTTTAGAGATACAGGTACGGTTGCAGATGGTACTGAAAATCCCGTTGCTGTAAATACAAGTGATATTACACAAAAAGCTTCTGAATTAGAGGCGGAAATCGCAAAAGTTGAATCTTTAATCTCTGCTGAAAATGCTAAAGGAGAAGGGCAAACAGATAAAGAGTTCGTAGGAATACTAACACAGGTAAAAGAGTCTGCACAAGCTGTTAGAAATAAAGGGAACAACATCCCAACAACAGAAAAAGAAAAGCATGCACTTTTACAAGAGTTAAAAGAAAAAGTAGATTTATTGAAACTATACCAAGCTAAAAAATTGGACTGGGGAGCACCTGCCAATAATCACTTAGCAAATTATGGGAATAATCCCTCTGATGCAGTAATTAGTAATTTAAATGATACTTTTGGAACACCTGACTTTTCAAATGCTACATCACATACAAAACGTGCAGAAAATCAAGGTACGGGTATAAGGAACTCTATTAATTTGGGTTCAGCAACTTATCATTGGAAACAAAAAGAAATAACGGTTGATGAAGCCAAAGCAGGAGCTTTGGGCGGCTGGAAGATTGTTGATAAAGAAGATGCAAACACCGTAAATATTGTTAAACCAGAAGCACCTACTGATATAGAATATAAAGAAGGACAATCAGCAACCACATATGCACCAAAACCAGCAAAAGTTTATGATAATAACGGTCATGTTACTGCTACTGGTGGTCAAGGTAGAGCAAACGCTGGTGGTGGAGTACTAAGATATATGATTAGTACTGATCGTTTGGGAAATGGAAGTATAGGAAAAGTTAATAAAGATTATTATGTAGAATTAAAAAAACAAGGAACAACTATCTATAAAGATTTCGACGTAAACCCTAACTCTCATTTGTATGCTAATCTTGTCTTTTCTAGTGCGTATGGAGAAATGGGTCTTTCATCTGAAGGTGAAAAAATAAAAATGAGAATAGTGGATGCCTATACTGGCCAACCGCTATCAGAATTAACTAGAAAAGATGGAAAAGCTTCAGATACAGAATTTATTGGAAAACCTGGATCAGATTCGGATGGTTTTGCTGCATTATGGCGTGTAGTAAAAGTGCCTGAAGGGACGACTAAGGTACGTGTATTTGTAGAAGCAGGAGATCAGCCAACAACTTCTAGGTACTTGAATGGTCATAAGGTTGAAGATGGATATATAGTTGCAGGACTAGGATTAACTCCAGGACCAGCACTGACTTTAACGACGACAGTTGTTTCAGGTAGAGATAAAGAAGCATATGGTTATACAGAGGACTCTATTTATAAAAATGCTCAAAAAGGAACGTTTAATGTAACGCTAAGTAATAATGGTGGAGTAGGAGTAGTATATCAGACTAAGTATGAAGTTACGTTGAAAGTTCCTAAAGGTGTTAAGTTAGGTACATTACAAGGGACAGACTTAAATGAAGTAAATGGCAAAAGTTTATTTGCTCCAAGTTATACTTATGACTTTAAATATAACAAAGATACACGAGAACTTACTTTTAAAATTGATTTACCAAAACGAGATATTAATCCAACAAGTGGTAAATCCAACACTGTTTCGATTCCATTTGAAGTAACGCCTGATTTTGTCGGAGAAGCAACATTTGAGGTAGTAGGGAAAAATGGATTTGGAGGAAAAGATAAATTAGGAAATATGATCTTACCGTATGGAATAGTTGGTGCGGATAGATATAATACTCCAGTGAATGTAAATGCTAATAGTTTAGAAACTTCCGATAATCCAGACTATAAATATAATCGTAGTATTTATATTGATTCTATGACAGGAAATAGCACTATAACTGTACCAGTTGGAACAACTTTTGAAAAAGCAAAAGAAGCAGCAACAGTAAGTGCTGAAGAATTACTAAATTCAGAAGCTTATAGAGAAAAATTAGCAACATTAAAAGCTACTGCTGCTCTAAATTTAAGTGAAACAAGTTTAATTGCAATGGTACAAGGTTATTCTACAGCTGCTGTAAAAGAAAATAGTGGAACTCTAAAAGTACCAGTTATTCACACTGTTGGAAGTAAGAAATTTAATAATCAAATAGACATTAATGTGAATGTAGTGGCATCTACTAAGCAACAGAAAGTTGTTTTTGAAGGAGATACAATCCAAAATGATGATATTAAGGGGAAAATAACTCCTGCTACAATTCCTGGATATACAGCTACAACAAATAATGTTCAAAATCTGCCTACAACAACTGGTAAAGCTGGACAAGTAATTAATGTTGAAACAACAGTATCTTATACGAAGGGAAATGTTGTACTTCCTGAAACAGTAACAGTTCCAGTGTTGGTGTTACCAAAAGCAACTGGTGAAGTAGAAGTACAAAAAGGAGCCCCAGTAGATAAAGTTAAAGAAGTAGCGAAAGCAAAAGCGACAGAAGTAGCAACATCAGCTGATTTCAAAGCTAAATTACCAGAAGGTTCTAAAGATGTAGTGGTTGGTGAGATTACAGAAGAAGTTTTAGCAACAATGACTGCAGAAAAAGGAACGAACAAAGGAATCGTTAAAGTTCCAGTAACATACACAGTAGATGGAACAACTTATACAAAAGATGCAGAAATTACGGTTAATGTATTAGGTTCAGAACCAAAAACAGTCTACACTGTAGAAGGAACAAAACCAGATGCTGAGAAAGTTAAGAATGCCGTAACACCAGGTACTGGAGGAACTGTAGGAACACCAACAGAAACTGATTTACCAGAAACAACAGGGAAAGTTGGAGCTAAAGATGTAACTGCAACTACAACAGTAACGTATCCAAGTGGAACAGAAACTGTAAAAGTCCCAGTAGAAGTATTGCCAAAAGCAACACCAGAAAAAGTAACAACATTAAAAGATACAACTAGTGATAATCTAACAACAGCTGTAAAAGAAAAAGCACAATCTGCCCTAGGTAAACTGACACTCCCATCAGGAGTTACAGTAGAATTAGTTCCAAATCAAAATTATACTGTTCCAGCAACAACTTCTAATGGCGATAAAGCTAATGTACCAGTAAAAGTACAATACAAAGACAGCACAGGTACAGTAGTAGCAGAAGATACAATCTCAGTACCAGTAACAGTTGTAAGCTCAACACCAAGTAAAGTTGTCGTATTCGAAGGTGAAAAACCAACAGCAGAGCAAGCGAAGGGAGCAGTAACTCCAGTTACTGGAGGTACAGTGGGAACACCAGCAGAAACTGCATTACCAGAAACAACAGGAAAAGCAGGAGCTACAGATATTACAGTTGACGTACCAGTAACTTATGACAATGGTAAGCTAACCGAAACAGTGAAAGTTCCAGTAACAGTATTACCAAAACCAGAAGCAGATGAAATTCCTGTTCCTAAAAATGGCGACAAAGAAAAAGCAAAAGAAAAAGTGCTTGCTCAAGCTGAAAAAGCGATTGCTGATGGAACATTTACAGGTAAACTACCGCAAGGTGCTAAAGTTGAGATTGATAAAACAGCTCCAGTAACAGTTCCTGACTTAACAGATGATACTGAAGTAGATGTAACTGTTAAATATACAGTAGATGGTCAAGAAAAAACAACGACTGTTAAAGTCCCAGTTACAGTAGTTGAAGGTGTACCACAAATCGTTCCAGTGGATGAAAACAACAAACAACCAGATCCAGAGAAGAGCATCGATAAAACAGATTATCCAGAAGGATCTACATTTAGATATAAGACTCCAGATGGACAAACAACTCCAATCGATGTGACAACAGCTGGAGATAAGAATGTGGTTGTTGAAGTACTTGATCCACAAGGAAACACAATTGTTGAAGTGCCATCTACAGTACGTGTAGTGGAAAGTTATCCTAAATACGTACCAGTAGATCCAACTAAGAAACAACCAGATCCGAAAGATAACATTAATCCGAATGACTTCCCAACTGGAACAACATTTGAATACAAAGACAATACACCAGTAGATACAACAACACCAGGTGAAAAACCTGTAACGGTAGTAGCGAAATTAGACGGGCAACCAATTACAGAAATTCCAGCTAAGATTGTTGTTGTAGAACCTAAGACACAATACGTAGTAGCAGATCCAAGCAAACCACAACCAGATGCATCTAAGAGTATTGATCCAGAACAATATCCAGATGGAACAACATTTGAATACAAGACTCCAGTAGATACGACTACACCAGGAGAAAAAGATGTAGTTGTTGTTGCGAAAGATGGCGAAGATAAACTTGTTGAAGTACCAACAAAAGTGAAGGTTGTACAAGGAAATCCACAAATCGTTCCAGTGGATGAAGGTAAGAAACAACCATCACCTGAAGATAGTATTGATTCGAATGATTACCCAGATGATGCAACATTTGAGTACAAAGAAGAGGTAGATACATCTACACCAGGGGATAAGAAAGTTACTGTCGTTGTGAAACAAGGGGATAAGGTATTAGTTGAAGTGCCATCTACAGTACGTGTAGTAGGTAGCACACCTCAATTTGTGGTAGCAGATCCAACTAAGAAACAACCAGAGGCAAAAGACAGTGTCATTCCAGGAGAATATCCAGACGGCACAACATTTGAGTACAAGACACCAGTAGATACAATAACTGCAGGAGAAAAAGATGTGACAGTTGTAGCTAAGCTAAATGGTCAACCAATTGCAGAAGTTCCTGCAAAAGTAGTTGTTGTAGAACCTAAGACACAATACGTAGTAGCAGATCCAAGCAAACCACAACCAGATGCATCTAAGAGTATTGATCCAGAACAATATCCAGATGGAACAACATTTGAATACAAGACTCCAGTAGATACGACTACACCAGGAGAAAAAGATGTAGTTGTTGTTGCGAAAGATGGCGAAGATAAACTTGTTGAAGTACCAACAAAAGTGAAGGTTGTACAAGGAAATCCACAAATCGTTCCAGTGGATGAAGGTAAGAAACAACCATCACCTGAAGATAGTATTGATTCAAATGATTACCCAGAAGATGCAACATTTGAGTACAAAGAAGAGGTAGATACATCTACACCAGGTGATAAGAAAGTTACTGTTGTTGTGAAACAAGGGGATAAGGTATTAGTTGAAGTACCGTCTACAGTACGTGTAGTGGAAAGTTATCCTAAATATGTCCCAGTAGATCCAACTAAGAAACAACCAGATCCGAAAGAGAACATTAATCCGAATGATTTCCCAACTGGAACAACATTTGAATATAAAGATAACACTCCAGTAGATACAACAACACCAGGCGAAAAAGATGTAACAGTTGTAGCGAAGTTAAATGGACTACCAATTACAGAAATTCCAGCTAAAATTGTTGTCGTAGAATCTAAGACACAATATGTCCCAGTCAATGCTGAAAGTGATAAGAAACCAAAACCACAAGGTAGCATTACACCAGATGATTATCCAGAAGGATCAACATTTGAGTACAAGACTCCAGAAGGACAAACAACTCCATATGATGGATCAACACCAGGTGAAAAAGACGTTACTGTAGTCGTGAAAGATTCAGATGGAGATACAATTGTAGAAGTACCTGCGAAGATTAAAGTCGTTCAAGGCAAAGAACAATTAACTCCAGTAAATGCTGAAGATAAAGATAAACCTAAAGCTGAAGATAGTATCACACCAAGTGACTATCCAGAAGGTTCAACATTCGAATACAAAGTTCCAGAAGGACAAACAACTCCATATGATGGAACAACTCCAGGGGATAAACCAGTTACAGTAGTTGTAAAAGATAAAGATGGAAAAGTGTTAGTTGAAGTTCCAGCTACTATTAAAGTAGTTGAAACAAAACCAACACCGATTGAAACACCAGTAACAAACACTCCTTTGACTGAAGACGATTATACAAAAGGAATGAAGATTCCAGAAGGTGGTAAGGTTACTAAGGTTGAAAATATTCCAGACTTAACAACGCCAGGTGAAAAAACACCTGTAAAAGTAACGATTACATTACCAAATGGTAAATCTTATACTGTGGACGTTCCAGTAACTGTTACTCCAGTTAAGGAAATTGAAACCCCAGTAACCACAACACCGTTAACCCCAGAGGATTACACAAAAGGAATGAAGATTCCAGAAGGTGGTAAAGTAACGAATGTTGCAAACATTCCAGACTTAACAACGCCAGGTAAGAAAGATCCAGTTAAGGTAACGATTGAATTGCCAAATGGCAAAGTGATTACAGTGGACGTTCCAGTAACTGTTACTCCAGTTAAGGAAATTGAAACACCAGTAACAACTACACCGTTAACTCTAGAGGATTACACAAAAGGAATTACGATTCCAGAAGGTGGTAAGGTTACTAAGGTTGAAAATATTCCAGATTTGACAACATCAGGTAAGAAAGATCCGGTTAAGGTAACTGTAACATTACCAAATGGCAAAGTGATTACAGTGGATGTACCAGTTACAGTAACATCTAAATCACAAAATGGTGGAGGTGTCATTGCTCAAAATGGTGGTTCAACAGTTCAGATTGTAACGGAATACCTAGATGAAAATGGTAACCGAATTACTTCAGATAAAGAAGGAAAACACAATCCGATAGAGTTGGAAGGATATGAATTTAGTCATTCAACAACTGATTTTAAAGGAAATACCCTACATCACTATAAGAAAGTGAACAAACCAATCAATCAAGAGCAACCAAGCTCTCCAGAGACTCCTACAAGTCCAGAAAAACCAGTAGCTACTCCAGTTCAGACAAGTTCTACTGATTCTAAACAAGTAGCCGTTGAAACAACCGTAGCTAATGACAAGAAGGAATTACCAAATACTGGTACAGAAGATAAGGCTGGTCTAGCTAGTCTTGGATTTCTTGGAATCTTGGGTGCATTCGGACTTGTAGCTCGTAAGAAAAAAGAAGACTGATACTCTTCGAAAATCTCTTCAAACTACGTTAGCTTCACCTTGCCGTAGATATATGTAACTGACTTCGTCAGTCTTATCTACAACCTCAAAGCAGTGCTTTGAGCAACCTGCGGCTAGCTTCCTAGTTTGCACTTTGATTTTCATTGAGTATAAGAAAGGAATTTCCTTTCTACAGTCCGATAGAAAAATAGACTGAGGTGAAAACTTCAGTCTATTTCTTTTGGCTATGAAAAAATCCCCTGACGAGAGCCAGAGGATAAGAGATTATTTCATTGTTGGGAAGAGCAATACATCACGGATAGTGGTTGTATCAGTGAGGAGCATGCAGAGACGGTCGATACCGATTCCCAAACCACCTG
>CAUTTK010000016.1:0-25384 GCA_963541475.1 uncultured Streptococcus sp.
TCGAGGCGCAGCATATATGCTAGGCGAGGACACATAAACCAAACGCTGAATACCATCCTCTCGACAAACATCCAGAACATACTTGGTCCCTAAGACATTTGTCTGGTAGAAATCTTCCCAAGGTCCCCAGACGGTAGAAAGAGCTCCAGCATGCACAACCATGTCCATACCCTGACAAGCCTGAGTCAGATCCTCTTGCTTGGTAAAATCTCCCTGGATAAATGCCACAGAGGAGTTCTCTAAAGACTGACCAACCTTGCGATTACGTCCAAAAGCTCGTACCTGATAGCCATGCTGACTGAGCTCTTCAACAACATACTTACCTAGAAAACCCGTAGCACCTGTTACCAATACTTTCTTCATATTTTATTTCTCCTTATCCCCCCAAGAGTCGATATATTTCATTCTTGAGGATTTCTGTTGGCTGGTAGTCTTGAGCTACACGACTGAGTTTGTTCAAGTCTGACCAGCCATCTCTAGCCAATAGCTCATCAAAAGCGCGTCCAATCGCTTCCGTGTCCTCTCGTTTAGCAGTCAGGGCAATCCCTGCCTCTAGCCCGCGAACCGCATAGTCATACTGATCATAGTCATGAGGGAGAATTAAGGCAGGCTTGCCATAGATAATACATTGGTAAAAAATACCCGCACCTCCGTGATGAATCACATAGTCCATCTGGGGAATGTATTCCTTATAGGGAAGATAGGATACTACAGAAACATTGTCCATGAGCTCCTCACATTGGAAGTCTTGTCCGCCAAACCCCAGAGTCACAAAGAAGTGACAATCTGGATGTGCTTCTGCCAATTGTTGTGTCTGATAGAGGAGATTGTCTTTGGCCCATGCTAGCTGAGTCCCACAGGAGACAAGGACCTTCTTATACCCTGCATAAGGAGCCAAATCGAGGGGATAATTTTCTGCCCTCTCAATCGAAGAGCCAAAAGGTCCCACCCAAAGGTAGTGCTCTGGAAAACCACTTTTCAGCTCCAACTCTTTCATCCCAATTCCCAAGATGGAATAGGGTGAATAGATGGTTTCCTGACCTTTCTGATTGTAGAGCTTAAAATCGTAACGTTTCAATCGTTCTCTCAATAAAAAGCTTACGATTCGTTTCCCTAAACGAGTTCCTTTTCTTCCTAACCATTGCTGAGCAGATTGGAAAGATGTTTTTGGACTGCCCATTCCTCCAAAGAAACAAGGCGGTCCATCTGTCGTTTCAATGGCAAACTGTGTCGCCATGGTTGTTATCCAAGGAATCCCCAACTGTTCTGCCACTAGTCCTCCAGAGAGAGTTATAAAATCCGCAATAACAATATCTGGTCGATTTTTCTCCCATTCTTGCACTAGTTGGTCAGACACTATATTGATCAAATCCAGACTAGCTGACAACTGCCGATGAGCAGAAATAAGATTTAGTTGCCCTTCATTGTTGGCTACACGCTCAAACTCATCTACAAAATTTTCTAAAATGGGAAGTACCTGGAATCCCATCTCCTCTGCGACAGCTTTTCGTTGCGGTCCTGTGAATAATCGAATATCATACAAAGGATTCTTCAACAAAGGTGCGAGTAAATTCAGGGCTGGGAAGAGATGTCCACTTAAAGGGAGTACTACCACGTCGATTTTGATTCTCTTCATAAATCTAGCATAACAAATTTTTTTAAAAAGAACTACTCAAAAAGAGTACCACTCCTAAAAGTGGAACTTATATTTAAGGAAAAGGAATGAATCTTGTATGAGACCCATTCCTTTATGTGTATAATCTATCTAACTTTTATCGAGTAATACATCAAATATCTTTCATCTTATCGGAATTTTTGATAAATAAGCTTTACTTAGATAAAACAATGCGATCAGACGCTTCTCTATCCATATCGTCGATAATCATCTGATTTCCATTGATTGCATAAATCTTGACGTCATCCCCAATAATCATGCGTTGATTAGCGGCATCAAAGCTAACCTGCTTGATTTCTTGTTCCCCATCAGTTTCCACCTGTGTCCATGTACCAGTTGTTCCAGTTACCACTAAAGTGATACGGTCTCCTTCGTCCTGACCAGTATAAGTTCCATCAATATTAGTTGGTTGAGCTGTAACTGTATTTTGTGAAGAACTTGTTGCTGCCTGGTTGCTATTTTCTGTAGACGATGAAACAGTAGGTTGTGATTGCTGAGTTTGTTGAGTTTGCGATTGAGCTACTGGTTGTTGAACTTGTTGAGTTCTTTGTGAACAAGCTACTAAGAGACTAAGACTTGCTAGAGAAGCAAGAGAAAGTGTGAATGTTTTTAATTTCATGATGAATTTCCTTTCTGCTACCGATTTAGAGAATGTTTCTTCTAACTGGTAGTTCCCCTAGTATAACAAGTTCAAAAAAGGAGGTCAATTTATCTGCTCATGGTCCAGTAGGCAGCCCCGTACTTCTGAGATAAAATAGAGAGATCCTGTAATGAACAATAAGTCCTGCGCGTCGGCTCTTTCTTCGAAACTGCTGATAAATTCTCGGTAAGAAGGAATGACGTCGTAACCCGTTACATCTGTCTCGTCCAGAGAACCTTGATAGTCAAAACCAGTCACCTTGAGTTCCACTTGAGGTAAATTTTCAGCCAAATAAGCCAACATCCCTTGATAATCCTTACGTTTTAAGGCTCCAAAGAGGATTTGAGGTCGATAACCTTCCTGCTCTTTTTCTTTGATAAACTCAACCAAGCGAGTCAAGGCAGGGAGGTTATGAGCACCATCCAAGTAAATCTGTGGATGAATACGCTCCAAACGACCAGCCCAATGGGTCTGTTTCAAGGCCTTTCTTACAGCCTGTTCATCAACAACTTCCTTTCCTTCTCCCATAAAAAGAAGAAAAGTTTGCAATGCCAAGACCGCATTTTCCTGCTGATAGGCTCCTTCTAAACCTATTTTCAACTGCGAAAGATTCAGCAACGAACTTGAAAAATCACCATTCAGCATTGAAAAATCCTGACCTGCCTGATAAAGGTCAACAGCTAAAGATTCCGCTTTTTCCTGACAGACAAGGCTAGCTTCTGGAGCTAGCTTAGCAATCACTGCCTTCTTACCAGCCTTGAAAATACCAGCTTTTTGCTCTGCGATTGCTTCTAGTCTATCACCCAAGGTCTCCTGATGGTCAAGCTCGATGGAGGTGATGACAGCAATCTCTCCAGTTACCACATTAGTCGTGTCAAGCAAGCCACCAATTCCTACTTCTAATAAAACCAAATCCACCTCTTGCTCCCTAAAATAAAGAAAAGCAATCAAGGTCAGCAATTCAAAAAAGGACAACTGGTCATGGGTTTGCAGAAGCGTTTTTTCCATCTCATTGACCTGCTCAGCTAAACGGATAAAGTCTGCGTCTGCTATAGGTTGTCCATTAATGCAGATTCGGTCATTGATGGAGACGATATGAGGTGAGGTAAAGGTCGCAACTTTTTTGCCATGCCCCATAAATAACTCCCTCATAAAAGCAATGGTAGAGCCTTTCCCATTAGTCCCTGTTACGTGGATAATAGGGTAAGACTTCTCAGGATTTCCTAACAAATCCACCGCTTCTTTCATTCTGTCCAAACCTGATCGAAAATTCAAACCTATCCGACTATGAAGCCATTCTTCTACTTCAAACATACACCTCTCCTTGACAAAAGTCTAATCAATTATCTAGCAAAATTCCGTAGATAACAAAAAATGAGGTCAGGATTTTCGTCCCGACCTCTTACCTGATTAGCTAATCACTAGCCACTATAAATTTTAATGTGGGGTGAAAATATCCACCGGACGTTCCAACTCTTCCAATTTCTAGGAGTTGGGGTGATACAGTCTCCCAGACTGTATCACTCCTCCATAAAGCTGTTGAAGACTTCTTCAATCATGTTCCATTCGTCTTCTGAGTCTTCTGGGATTGGTTGCAATTCGCCTTCTGTTCCATCCTCGTTTTCGATGAATGAGTAAGCTTGGATTTCAACTTGTCCGTCTTCGTCTTCTTCTGCATTAACTGGTACTAGAAGAACATAGTTTTTACCAAATTCTTCTTTTCCGTCAATGGTCAAAAGGATTTCAAACAAGGTTTCATTTCCTTGTTCATCTACTAGTGTGATTAGTTCACGTTCTTCGTGGTCGTGGTTATGATCGTGTGACATAGCCTCTCCTTTATATTAAAATTTTCTATCTAAATAATTTTGTAAAATCAGCTGAGCTGCTAACTTATCAATGACTTTCTTTCGCTTATTGCGACTGATATCTGCTTGTTCAATCAACATACGCTCTGCAGCAACTGTTGTCAAGCGTTCATCTTGATAGTCTACTGGTAAACCAAAAAGCTCTTCTAACTTTGCTCCGTATGCTTGACTAGCTTCCACGCGCGGTCCGCTTGTATTGTTCATGTTTTTAGGCAAGCCCACTACAAATCGTTCCACCTTGTAAGCATCAACCAACTCCTTAACGCGGTCAAAACCAAACTGGCCTTGTTCCTCATTGATCTGGATGATTTCAAGTCCTTGAGCTGTAAATCCGAGCGGATCGCTAATGGCCACCCCTACCGTTTTTGAACCGACGTCCAATCCCATAATTCTCATAGGTTATAGATCGACTCCTTGTCCTTTAAGGTAGTAGCGGACCAATTCCTCAACGATTTCATCACGCTCATACTTACGGATTTGATTTCGTGCATTATTATAACGAGGAACGTAGGCAGGGTCTCCACTCAATACGTAACCTACGATTTGGTTAATTGGGTTGTAGCCCTTATCGTTCAACGAAGCATAGACATCAGTCAAAGTTTCGCTAATTTCTTTTTTATTGGAATCGTCCAATTTAAAACGTACTGTTTCTTCAGTAAATCCCATTCTAACACCCTCTTTCCTTAGAATAGTACCATTATAGCATAATTCCTTACCTTCTACAATTCAGGCAGTCTATTTATTTGGATTTTCTACTGTTCTGTTGCACCATTTACCAATCTGTCTGAAATATATTTGCTTGGTTCATTCTTCAAAAGATTTTCTAAGCCAATGTTCTTCAGATATTCTAACTGAGAAGCCTTCTTGACATCCAGAACTTGAAAATCATAACTAGTCGTTGTTTGAAGTTCTGTTGCGCTCAATAGTTTTGTTTCAAGCTTAAAGCCTGCCAATTTACGAGCTTCAATGATAGACTCATCCTTCTCCTCCGCCTCAAGAAGAGCTTTTTGAGTTTCTTCCACACCATGTTGGTCAATATAGGTCTTCAACTCATCTGAGACTGGACGCTTTTGTTGAATGGTTAAGTTCAAAAAAGTCTTGTCTTTATAAGTAATGGTTTGAGTTTGCTGGCTACCATCATCTGACTTGGGAAAGACCAAAGTCTTGGTGACAACTGTATTCTTCTCAGCATTTTCAATAACTGGCAATGCCGACTGAAGCGTATCCTTTTCTGTTTTTGTAGCTGGTCCCGCTTCTTTTTTCTGTCCACAACCAGCCAGGACGAAAAGAAAAGCTAGACTAACAAGAACTATTTTTTTCATTTCTTTCTTCTTTCTTTTTGATATTAATACTCAATGAAAATCAAAGAGCAAACTAGGAAACTAGCCGCAGGCTGTACTTGAGTACGGCAAGGCGACGTTGACGCGGTTTGAAGAGATTTTTGAAGAGTATAAAATAGAATAAGACTGGGAATTGCTCCCAGCCTTGATGTTTATAGAGCTGCACGCAAACGCGCTTCTGCATTTTCTACATTACGGACAGAGCGTGGTAGGAAGGCACGAATATCGTCTTCCTTGTAGCCAACTTGCAGGCGTTTTTCATCTACAAGGATTGGGCTCTTTAAAATTCTCGGTGTTTCCATAATCAGATTGAGGACTTCATTGACACTCAAATCTTCAATATCCACTCCAAGGGCTTTAGCATAGCGATTTTTAGATGAAACGATGCTGGCTATTCCGTTATCTGTTTTGGTTAGAATATCCAGTAATTCTTCTCTCGTAATTCCTTCTTTACCAAGGTTTTGTTCTTTATAACTTAACTGGTGGGCATTGAGCCAGGTTTTCGCTTTTTTACAGCTAGTACAACTTGAGACTGTATAAATTTTGATCATGTACCTACCCCTTTCGCTACATGTTACTATCAGTTTAGTCTATTATACCATAAAAAACATCCGACTTGCGACCTATTTTTAAATTTTTTTGATTTTTTTCGTCATTTTCGTACTTTTTTCTTGACAAAATGAAATTTACAGCCATTCTTGATATTTCTTGATATAGATTTTTTTCACAATTGTCACGCTAATCATGTACAAAATAATGATGAAAAGTAAAAAGATGAAATAAATCGGTTTTAAAGGAGTGAGATGAAGTAGGCTTGCGAGTGGACTGTAGGGAAGGAAGGTCACAAAGGCTGCAGCCAATAAGGTTGTCACAAGGACTAGCCAAGCTGGACGACTCTGTAAAAAGGGAATTTTAGCTGAACGCAACATATGGATAACCATGGTCTGTGACCACATGGACTCGATAAACCAACCTGTCTGGAACAAAACAATAAATCCTACGGCCGACTCTGCTCCATGAACATAGGCATGACCTGTCGTCATGGGTACAATGATAAAATAGAGCAAAATGAAGGTCAAAATATCAAAGGCAGAAGAGATAGGCCCCATCCAAACCATGAAACGTGTGATGGATTTAGCTTCCCATGTATGCGGATTTCTCAAAAAATCTTTGTCCACCTTGTCAAAAGGCAAAGCAATACAAGACAAATCATAGACTAGATTTAGGATAATCAAATGGACTGGTGCCATTGGTAAAAAGGGTAAAAAGATTCCAGAGACCAATAGGGATAAAATATTTCCAAAATTAGAACTCACTGTCATTTTGATATATTTGGTCATATTGGCATAGACCTTACGCCCTTCAACAAGTCCTTTTTCAAGCACCATGAGATCCTTATCAAGTAGGATAACATCAGCTGTTTCTTTAGCAATATCTACTGCTGTATCAACAGAAATCCCCACATCTGCAACTTTCATAGAAGGAGCATCATTGATTCCATCTCCCATATAGCCGACAGCATGACCATTAGCCTTAAATTGCAAAATAATCCTTGCTTTTTGGTCAGGAGAAAGTTTGGCAAAGACTGTTACCTCCTCTACGGCTTGGGCCAATTCTTGATCACTCATCTGATCAATTTCAGACCCTAACAGCATCTGATTGATATCCAAACCAACCTTTTCACAGACTGCTTGGGTAACTTTTTCGTTGTCTCCCGTCAAAATCTTTGTTTGGACACCGTGTTCTAACAGAGCCTTAATTGCTGGTGCTGCAGATGGTTTAGGAGGATCTAGGAAGGCTAAATAACCAGTTAGAATCATATCCCCTTCATCATCAACGGTATAGGCATGACCTTCCCTCAAACCTGACTTATAGGCCACTCCCAAGACACGCAAACCTTGTTGATTTAGTTGTCGGACTTCCGCTAAAATTTCTTCTCTAATAGCATCTGTCAAGGGAGTAATCACTCCATGGTATTCCGCATAACTGGAAATCGTCAACATTTCCTCTAGGGCACCCTTGGTTACCAAGCTAACCACTTCGTTCTCATCCTTGACGATGACACTCATCCGTCTACGTTCAAAATCAAAGGGAAGCTCATCGATTTTTTGAAAAGTTTGAGCCAGATTTTGGAGGATAGCGTGTTCTTTAGCTTCCTTTTCAGTCCGTTTGATGATGGCTCTGTCCATCAAATTTTTCAAGCCAGTTTGAAAATAGGAATTGAGATAAGCTCGTCTCAAGACAGTCAAATCCAAGCGTCCGTGGATGTCCAAGGGATATTCTAGAACGATTTCATCTTGGGTTAGAGTTCCTGTCTTATCTGTACACAAGATATCAATCGCCCCTAAGTCCTGTATGGCATTGAGTTTCTTGATAACCACTTTTTCCTTGGCCATGATAATGGAGCCTTTTGCTAGGCTAGCGGTAATAATCATAGGAAGCATTTCAGGTGTCAATCCAACACCAACACTCAAAGCAAATACGCCAGCTTCCAGCCAGTCGCCATCTGTTAAACCATTGGACAAGAAAACGATGGGCACCATGACCAACATCAAACGGATCAAGAGCCAAGAGATACTATTCATCTCCCGCTCAAACGAAGTAGGCTCGTCATAGGTGTTCAAAGTCTGCTCAATGGCCCCCATCATGGTATCATCACCAACCGCCAAAACCACGGCCTTGGCACTACCAGACAAGACATTGGTTCCCATAAAAGCCAAGGATTCGGCTTCGAGAAGACTATCAGATTGTTGAACTGTTGCCTTGGTCAAGGCCAATTTTTCAACAGAATCACTTTCGCCTGTCAAGCCCGACTGTTGTACAAAGAAATCGCGCGACTCAAATAAAAGAAGATCTGCTGGAATCATGTCTCCAGCGCTTAATTTAACCACGTCACCCACTACCAAATCATCGATAGGTACTTCTTGGATTTCTCCTTGACGAATGACAGTCGCTGTGTTGACAATCATTTTTGAAAGATTGGTGGCTGCCTTATCACTGCGGAGTTCTTGGACAAAGCGAATGCCTCCAGAAATGAGGACTAGGACAACGATGATAATAGAAGTCGTCGGATCCTCTTGACCTGGTTTTGCCAACCAGACATTGGTCACCAAGGAAATCACGGCGATGACCAGCAAGATGATTGTAAAAGGATTGATAATGGATTCGTAAATCTTTTTCAAAATCGAATCTTCTTGGCCTTTGGTAATCACATTTTCGCCATAGAGGTCACGATTTTTTTCGACCTGTTCCTCTGTCAAACCGTTTAAACTGGTATGATAAAAAGTTAGACTCTCGTCTAAAGGGACTTGAATAGCTGTTGCTAATCTTTCTTTTGTTGTTTTCATTGGTTTCTCCTATCTGTATGAATGATGTGTTTCATACACAGAGACCAATCACTTTATAAGGGCAGAACGACACAAATCAGCGATTGGCTGTGTATGTGCGGTTCCGGATGGTCGTCAATTTGCATCGTCTATCTCCTTTCTTTGATTTAAACAGTAGAAAATCCCACCATAAAATGGCAGGATTAAAAAACTAATTATCTGTTTTTCGTTCAAGCTTTAACTCCATAGGGCAATGAAATGAGCTTAGTCTTGGCCTTCGCGACCAGGACTGTTGACCAACGAGTAGTGTCTCCACTGCTTTGCGGTAGTCATCCGTATCCCTATGGTAGCCTCACCTACCGTTTTCGTTTTTCAGTATAAACCTTTAAAATTTAAAAGTCAATCATTTGAGTTGTTTAACTCTTAAATGACTATCAACTCTTTTGGAGCTAAGGTCAACAATTCACAACCTGTCTCTGTAATCAGAATATCATCCTCGATACGAACGCCATATTTGCCTTCGATGTAGATACCTGGCTCATCGGTCAAGGCCATACCTGCCTTAATAGTTTCTGTAGAAGTCTGGCTAAAGTATGGCTCTTCATGGATATCCAGTCCAATACCGTGTCCAATACCGTGGGTAAAGTAGTCGCCATAGCCTGCCTCGATGATAATATCACGAGGGATTTTGTCAAAGTCACGGAAACCTAATCCTGCCTTAGCCTGGTCAATCAAGGCTTGGTTTGCTTTCAAAACCGTATTGTAAATTTCTGCCTGCTCGTCGCTAACATGCCCTAGATAGATAGTCCGTGTCATATCACTGACATAGTGATCATAGAGACAGCCGAAGTCCATTGTAATAGCTTCTCCCAATTCCACTGATTTGTGCATGGGATGGGCATGAGGTTTGGAAGAGTTGATACCGCTGGCTAGGATAGTGTCAAAAGACAAGCCAGATGCTCCCAACTCACGCATACGGAAGTCAAGGAAGTTGGCAATCTCAATTTCAGTCTTTCCTGGCTTAATAAAGTCAAGCGCGTCGCGGAAAGCTTGGTCTGAGATAGAACAAGCCTTGCGAATAGCTGCAATCTCCGCCTCATCCTTAATCATTCGAAGACCTTCAACAAATTGAGTTTGTGGAAGCAAGTCCAAACCTGCAAAAGCTGCCTGCATACGGTGATAATAAGAGACCGAAATCTCGTCCTCAAAACCGATTCGAGACAAGCCCATATCCTTGACAATGCCTGCAATGACAGCCAATTCATCACGGTCAGCCACAATCTCAAAACCACTGGTTTCTTGCTTAGCTGCAATGATATAGCGAGAGTCTGTCACCAAGACCTGACGGTCACGGCTGATGAAGACTGTTCCGTTTGAACCCCAAAAACCAGTCAAATAATAGACGTTTTTAAGGTTGTTGATGATGATGCCATCTAGTTCTTTTTCTTGCATTTTAGCGAGAAATGCTTGTACACGTTTATTCATGATGTAACTTTCCTTTCAAATACTGTCCTGTGTAGCTGGCTTCATTGGCCGCTACTTCTTCTGGAGTTCCTGTTGCGATGATGGTTCCACCACCGACACCGCCCTCAGGTCCCAAGTCAATAATATGGTCTGCCGTCTTGATAACATCCAGATTGTGCTCTATAACAAGGACTGTATTGCCGTCGTCAACAAAGCGAGCTAAGACTTTAAGCAAGCGAGCGATATCCTCGGTATGTAGTCCTGTCGTCGGCTCATCGAGAATGTAGAAAGATTTTCCTGTCGAGCGTTTGTGGAGTTCGCTAGCTAGCTTCATACGCTGGGCTTCTCCCCCAGAAAGAGTAGTAGCTGGTTGCCCTAGAGTTACATAGCCCAGCCCCACATCCTTGATTGTCTGGAGTTTGCGCTGAATTTTGGGAATGTGTTGAAAAAATTCCACTGCATCGTTAACAGTCATGTCCAAGACCTGCGAGATATTCTTTTCCTTGTAGTGAACTTCTAGGGTTTCACTGTTATAGCGGGTCCCGTGGCAAACTTCACAAGCCACATAAACATCTGGCAAGAAGTGCATCTCAATCTTGATAATCCCATCACCTGAGCAGGCTTCACAACGACCACCCTTAACGTTGAAACTGAAACGACCCTTCTTGTAGCCTCGAATCTTGGCCTCATTTGTCTGGGCAAAAAGATCACGTATATCGTCAAAAACTCCTGTATAGGTAGCTGGATTGGACCTCGGCGTCCGTCCTATAGGGCTCTGGTCAATGTCAATCAAGCGGTCTACGTGCTCAATTCCTGTAATAGTTTTAAACTTACCAGGTTTGTCTGAATTACGGTTGAGCTTCTGGGCAATGGCTTTTTTGAGGATGCTGTTGATTAAGGTAGATTTCCCTGAACCTGATACACCTGTCACTGCGATAAATTTTCCTAGTGGGAAGCAAGCTGTGACATTTTGCAGGTTGTTCTCACGCGCTCCTATCACTTCGATAAAACGACCATTACCAACACGGCGTTCTTCTGGTACTGGAATGGCACGTTTACCTGACAAGTATTGGCCTGTGATAGACTTGCTGTTGCGAGCCACCTGTTTGGGAGTTCCTGCAGCAACAATCTCCCCACCAAAAACACCGGCACCAGGACCAACGTCAATCAGATAATCTGCCTCGCGCATGGTATCTTCGTCGTGTTCCACTACGATGAGAGTATTGCCCAAATCACGCATCTTTTTAAGACTGGCAATCAGGCGGTCATTGTCCCTCTGGTGAAGACCGATTGACGGCTCATCTAGGATATAGAGCACACCTGATAGATTAGAACCAATCTGGGTCGCCAAGCGAATACGCTGACTCTCTCCACCTGAAAGGGTTCCTGCCGAACGTGACAGAGTCAGATAATTGAGGCCCACGTTATTAAGGAAGGTCAAGCGATCCTTGATTTCCTTGAGAATGGGACGAGCAATGATGGCTTCATTTTCAGACAAGGTTAACTGGCTCACCAAGTCCAAGTGGTCAGCGATAGATAGGTCTGAAATTTCTCCGATATGTGGCCCTTGCTCGCCACCCACACGAACAGACAAAGCCTGGTCATTGAGACGATAGCCGTGACAGGTTCCACAGGTCAGCTCATTCATGTAAAGACGCATCTGGGTGCGCGTGTAGTCGCTGTTTGTCTCGTGATAGCGACGTTTGATATTATTAACAACTCCCTCAAAAGGAATATCGATATCGCGCACACCACCAAATTCATTTTCATAGTGAAAATGGAATTCCTTGCCATCAGAACCATAGAGAATCAAGTTTTTAGCTTCTTCTGACAAGTCCTCAAAAGGCTTGTCCATATCCACTCCAAAAGCTGTCATAGCCTGCTCTAGCATATTTGGATAGTAGTTGGATGAGATAGGATTCCAAGGTGCTAGCGCTCCCTCACGTAGCGTTTTGCTGGCATCTGGCACCACCAAATCAGTATCCACCTCCAGCTTGATGCCCAAGCCGTCACACTCACTACAAGAGCCAAAAGGAGCATTAAAGGAGAAGAGACGTGGCTCTAACTCTGGGACAGTAAAACCACAAACTGGACAAGCATAATGCTCAGAGAAGAGCAACTCAGAATCGTCCATAGTGTCGATAATGACATAACCTTCTGCAATACGAAGGGCAGCCTCAATGGAATCAAAGAGACGACTACGAATACCCTCCTTGATAACGATACGGTCAACCACGACATCAATATTGTGTTGCTTGCTCTTAGATAACTCTGGCACTTCGGTCACATCATAGACTTCCCCATCCACACGGACACGAACATAACCGTCTTTCTGAACCTTTTCAATGACGCTCTTGTGCTGTCCTTTTTTCTTACGAATAACTGGAGCTAAGATTTGCAGACGCTGGCGTTCTGGTAATTCTAAAACCTTATCCACAATTTGCTCCACAGAAGAAGCCTTGATAGCTCCATGTCCGTTGATACAGTAAGGCGTCCCCACACGTGCGTAGAGGAGACGCAGATAGTCGTTGATTTCAGTCGTGGTTCCCACCGTCGAACGAGGATTTTTGCTGGTCGTTTTTTGGTCAATAGAAATAGCTGGGCTAAGACCATCAATGGCATCTACATCTGGCTTCTCCATATTTCCCAAGAACTGGCGAGCGTAGGCTGACAAACTCTCCACATAGCGACGTTGCCCCTCCGCATAAAGGGTATCAAAGGCCAGACTGGATTTCCCTGAACCTGACAAACCTGTCACGACAACCAATTTGTCTCGTGGAATCTCTACATCAATATTTTTTAAGTTATGGGCACGCGCCCCATGAATGACAATTTTATCTTGCATCTTTGTTCTTTCTAGTCCATTATTGCTTACCATTATACCAAAAAAAGTGAGATTCTATTACCCAAAAGGCCGATTTTGTAGTATAATCAAGAACTGCTTGTTTTATGTTTCTTTAGAGCTTCCTAACCCTTATATCACGCGCTTTTTAATAAAAATTACTAACATTACTATTTACTACTTGCTCCCCCAAAGTACGCAAAAAGGGGAGCAAAAAAGCCCCACAAAAGGGCTAAGATTTGACGAGTTCAGCAGGCAAGAAACTAGCACGGTCAAACGTGCTTTTTTTATTGCTGGTTGCTGATAGGTATATTATACCATGAAGCGCGTGGTTTATAAGATTATGACCTCACAAAAGCCCCCAGATTCGTTTCTGAGGGCTTGTAGTTTATCCATGGTGTTTTAGTTGTCCAGTACGAAACAAAGCAAAATAGGGGGCGAATATGAAGCCTCAGCCTACATTTACCAACATTCATGCTTCTAACTCTTGTAGTAAGGTTAAATCTAACCCATCAAGGTCAACATCTATTTCAAAATCTATGTCTATATCCATGTTTAAATCTATCTCCATATCCTCTAATTGGATATTCTCCAAATCAATCAAAAAATCTTCAATCATGTCTTTCCCCCTCACTTAAATCTCAACATTTCTCAACAAAACACCACAAACGCCTACTTATATGCTTCTAGCTCTCCGTTCTGGTGGATTCTCGCAAAGTTTAAGACGGCTATCTGTTTGTATCGGTGGTAGCTAGTGGAGCTAGTACCTGCCATCTCTACGCATTCGCTCATTGTTTTCTTTCTCATATAGCAATAATGGATAATAAAGTATTTTCTGGCTCGCTTGTTCTCTATGCTGTTAATGTCGTGGGCGAATATTTCCAATCCCTCACGGATTGCTTTTTCATGCTCACCGCTCAAATTCCACTGATCAGGTAAGATAAGTTTCCAAGCCTCTTCGTCTATTGTAACTTGGTTTTCACTCCCTGCCATCCTCTGGAATCTCAGAAAGTAAGTCATCCGCTCTCTGACGTTCATCATCGTTTTAAACTTATCCAGCTCCATTAGTTCGCTCCTTCATGATATAATATTATTGAGATTATAGCTGAGGCGGAGCGCCTTGGCTTTTTTTGCTATTTCTCTATGTTCGCTCTAGCTTCAAATGCTTTCCCGTGAGAAAAAATGTACAATGACGGGTGAAGCTCATAGAGGCGCGTGGGGAGGGAGATAACCCCCGTATCTCCTTATGGTTTGATAAGCAATTAAGGGATGTTTTTATTTCTCTTATTTCCTTGTCATTCTGCAAGCAATTAAGGCAAGTTATTTCTTTGCTTATCTGCTTATCGTTTTATAAGCAACAAATCCAAATTAACAGACTTTTAAACTGCTCTTATCTCCTTATCATTTGGTAGGAAAATAAGGGGAGTTATTTTAGTTCTTATTTCCCTGTCATTTTGTAAGGAGAAAATCCAAATTAAGGAAGCTAAAAAGTCTCCTTATCTCCTTACAGTTTTTCAGGGAGCAAAATCAAAATAAGCGATGTTATTTCCTGTCTTATTTCCTCACCGTTTGACAAGGAGAAAAACGAAAATAAGGAGCTTTTAAATTCGTCTTAACTCCCTATCGTTTTGTAAGCAATTAAGAAGGCTTATTGTCGTCCTTATCTGCTTGTCGTTCTGCAAGGAGTAAATCCGAAATAAGAGGGGTAAAAACTCCGCTTATCTGCTTGTCGTTTCTCAGGGGGTTAAGGAGGGTTTTTATTGCTCTTATCTGCTTGATAAATGATAGGGGGATATAGCCACTTTCTCGGCGTTCGCTCGGAGTTCAACACACATAACCCTGTCATTTGTCAGTCATATTTACTGCCACTACCTAAGAAAAATATCACCTTTTCTAACCCTCGGTAAACCTCTCTACCTTGTGGTAACCTTGGGGCTTTCAAATACGCAACCTTTACAAAACCTTTACATTTTTTGCTCTTACCTCACCAAAACCTCACCATTGGAAAACTTCGATACCTTACCAAAACCTTACCGTCCTATGGTTCTAAAAAAGTAGCTATATCTTAGGGTTCTATCACTAGAAAAAAGCCCTGTACCTTTGTAAAACCTTAGTATTTTGAAGTATGTGACCTTGTACTAACCTTGTACTTTTTATATGTAACCTCACCCTTATCTCACCCTTTTTTTGGAACGCTTACCGCACCCTTTTTGGAACGCTCTACTTACTTAAATCCTTGATATATCTAGCTTTTTTAACATTCAAACCGTCTAATATGTAGTATTTGTTTGTTTTGTAAATTGCACACTACTTCATATTGTCTCACAATCTCGAACCATTCAGCCAAAATCTATCCCCTTTTTCAATATACTTCAAAAACTTCTTATAGTGCTTATGATACCTGTCACGTTTCATATACCTTGGTCTTTCAGGGAAACCATCAAACATATATCCACCACGTCTAGGACTCCACCCTGGTTCTACCTTTCTGGCTTCTTTTAGCGCAAGCTCCCAGTAGTATTGGCAATCCGTTTTACTACGGTTCAGGGTGTGCTTGTGGATATCTAAACAAGTACCGCAACTAAAATACAAATACCGTTTATAAAGCAACCTGCACCGTCTACCACAATCAGGGCAAAGAAAGAAATATCGATAACCTCCCTTAGTTCCTGCTATTCTGTCTAATTCAAATGACTCTCCACCAAAATCAATCATTAAACTGTCCAAATCAATCTCTAAACGTTGACCGTCCAACTCGGCTATACCCTTAGATATTCCTCTCAGCTTCATTGGTTTAGTGATTGTTTCTATTGCTAACCGCTTCATTATTTCCCCCTATATGGAAAAACCCAAATCGATTGGGTTAGTAGTAATGAAATCACAAAAAGAGGCAAAGCCCCTTTGCTACTATTCTTCACTGAGCAAGCCACTTACTACCACATCACGGACAAACTGAGCTTGTTTTTCTTCGGGCAGTTGCAAAGCTTCAAGTAAAGACTCCAGAACTTGCTTGTCAGTTCCTGCAATCAACTTCTTAATGATATTCTGGAACTGTCCTTCCAAATACTCGCAAAAATGTATCCGCTGTGCTTGTGTTGGCTGCACTGGTACTGGTGAACTATCTGTAATCAGCAAGAAGCAGGCTTCCGCGATTTGGGCGAATAACTTTGCACGCGCTTCAGGGTGTCTGTATAACTCATAGGCATTTATTCTAGTGTCTTCCGTCCGGAGCTTCTCACCTAGTTCAATCAGTTTAGGCGTATCTTCAAGACATACTGGTGTTGCATCCGCCATAAAATCATCACGTTTGCGATTGAGTTCCTCCAGTTCCTGATCTGCCTGTTCAAAGTATGTTTGTTCTGTCATGTTGTTTTTCTCCTTTTTCTCCGGCTAAAAATTGCGCTTCATCCTCTTGTCTTTAATGCCTGTAATAATAAATACGTTCCCCTCTGATCGTTTTCCAATGCGACTGACTAGCTTATCATTATAGATTCTGGCCAACTCTTTTCCATTGTGGTTGGTGTTGATGATAGTTGTGTCTCGCTTATCAAAAATTTTGAAAAGAAAGGTCTGTACCCAATTATTAGCTTCATTTTTTTGGTTGTTCATAACGCTTTCTGTTCCTAAATCGTCAATAAAGAGATAGTCAACCTCAGTCAGCAACTTCAAGGCGTCATACTCTGTAAAATCACTCTGTCTATACTGCCAACCTGACTGAATGCGCGTGACGATTTCAGCAATGCTGACAAAAAGCACACTCTTAGGCTCATTCCTAGACTTATAGCCCTCGTTAATGGCTTTGGCCATAGAATAGCATAAATGACTTTTGCCAGTACCTGGATTGCCCATAATTAGCGTGTTTCCTGTCATACCGTTTAGGTACTCCTTAGCTTGTTTGATAGCAAACTCCTTGGCCTCGTGTTCCTCTTTTGTCTCGGCTTTGAAAGTGCTAAAAGAGGCCTCTCTCAGCTCATTTGATACCGTACTTTCACGCGCTAGCACATCATAGGTTGAAGAGTCCAGATCATGGCCCAGGGCTTTTTCTATGCCCTCTAGCTCCGTCTGTTTGATGTTCTCCCTAGTACATTCCATGCAGTAGGGTGATGTATAACCATCTGGCTTTTTGAATTGTACTAGGTTAATCTGATGGGTTGGGCAAAGCTCATCAGTGACCTTTATTTTTTCATTGAGCTGGTCTGTATTCAGTAATTCCATTGTTTCTCCTCTCCGTCAGTAGATAAACGGATCTTGAATATCATCGTCAGACTGACCTTGTTTCTTTTGCTGAAACAGTCTCTGTTCATCTTCGACTTGTACCATGGTTCTAATACCATTCTGTCTCCAGTTCTTGAGTATTGAATTGATATAGCTAAAAGATCGCTTGCCGTTATCTGCAGCCTTGTCTATGGCAATCTTGATAACCTCTAGCTCCATACCGTCAAGAGTGAGATAGTCAGTCAGTATTTGATATTGTTGCCCATCCATAACCCCTATACGCTTTTGGTAATAGTTAGAGATTTCAGCAGTAGGAGCAGAAGAAGTTTTTTTCTCTATCTCTTCTTCTATCTCTATCTCTATCTCTGTTGGACACAAGTTGGAAATTGTCAAAGATGGTTGGACTTCTTCCAATTTTGCTTTTTTTCGTTGCTCACGTTTATAGTTTGCCCAGTTTGTTTCACTCTCAACCAAGGCTTTTGCCTGCGGCAGTTCTGCGTTTTTATCTTCATCAATTTGTATTAGACCACACTTAGTAAAGTATGCCATGGTCATATCTATATCATCTTCCGATACGTCTAATTTTAGGGCTAACTCTTCCTTGAGATTGTCAAAGTAACCCTCATAGTATAAAATACAGTCACTTTCTAAGCTCTCTAGCATGAGCCTAATATAAATCACTGTCATAGTGTACCCACCAGGTACCGTTTTTAGTCTCTTGATAAAAATATTATCAAAAAATTTCTTATCAATTTTTAGCCAAAAATATATTTTAGTTTTTGCCATTCTCCACCCCCAGAAACTTCCAGATGTCCGTAACTTTGTAATAGATTTTCCTAGTATCTTCTAGTGGTGGCTGATACCGTCTTAGCCCTGCTTTTTCCCACTTTTGGAGTGTCATGTATTTTATATCTAACTCGTCCATGACTTCCTGGGCTGATATTAAGCCTGTCAGTCGTGGTTTGACTGTATCACGCGCTTCCAGGTATCTTTCCACTACCTCCAGAATGCCATGCGCTAGGTCTTGCTCGCTTTCTCGGCTTAAGCTAAACATATCCGCCCACCTCCTTCAAGGTTTCTTTGTAGCTTTCTAAGTCGCTATTCATCAATATCGCTAAGCGCTTTTCTTCTTCTCGTATCTGATTGTAAAAGGTTTTTGCACCGTCCAGTAGCTCCTCTTTGTTAGCTGGGATAAAATATCCTCTAAATGTTCCGTGTCGAACCCCAACAATAGGAACGCTATGGCGCGTGATTAGACGGCTGATAATATCTTGCACGGTTCTTTCTGCTAACTTGGTAATTAGGCTAATTTCTGCCCCTGTTATGGAGTTCTCAGCCCCCACTTTGATTAGTCTTAATACTCGTTTGTCATTCTCTGATAGACTCATTCAGTTCCTCCCCATACGTTGACCCCTGCAAGCTGGATATAACGGCCGTAGTAAGGGGTTAAATCCTCGCTAGGTGTTTCTATCGTCTGTTGGTTTTCTCGCTCTATTTTGGCGCTTTTTTTGCGGTCTCGGTGGTTTAGATAAAGCAGTAAGCCAATCAATACAACCATGAAGATTATCGCTTGTGTGTTGGTTAAATCTAGTTCGTTCATTGCTCTTCTCTCCATTCCTTAGCCATCTTATAAAGCAAGCTATCCTCTTCATTTTCCAATCTTGCCAAGTCTTGCTTTATCAACTCCAGCACATACTCACTAACTGCCATGTAAGTTGCTTTATGGTTTATAGTTTTCATGGTCTTATATAAGGCTTGTTCTAATACTGTATATCTGGTATTTAAAAACTGTCCTACTCTTTGGAAATGTTTCCCAATAGATACCCTAAAATCAACACCATCCAACCGATATAGCAAGTTATGGATGTTTGCCCTGATAAGTTCATCATGGCTTTCTGTTACTTTTTTCCAGTCGGATGCTTCACCATTGGTTGATACCACTAAAAGATCTATCTCCCTTAAAATACCCTTGTATTTTTTGTCTACTTCATGATAGGTTTCACTTCCATCTAGGGCATAGTTTTTACGAATTCGTTCCAATTCCTCAGCATGACGATATAAACCAGTTCCGTATAAGTCCTCAATCTCCAGTGTTATATTATCTATTTTCATCTTTCTCTTGCTCCAATTCTCTTTGGTACATCCCGATAGCCTCGTTTAGACTTTCTCTTGTTTTTATAAGACAATCATAAGCGAGATTAAAAATGGCGCTCTGTGTGTCGTATTCCAAGGTTAAAAGCATAGTCTTCTCTTTGGTGCTTATATTTTTATTGAAAAAGTGAAAAGTAGCGTCCAAGGCGTTTTCAGCGGTGTTAAGTCCTAAAGTTAAGTTATCTAGTTCATCTAAAATATTTCTCAAATCTTCTTTTGTCATTGTTTTTTCCTCCGTTGGCCTTTTTATTGTCGTTTACTATACAGGATATCCTCACGCTCAGAGTCGCCAAATTGAAAGCGTGAGAAAGTACCAGTTTTAAGAGTTGGCGCTCTCCGTATGGTCAAATTGCCCTAAATATGCTATAATCTAGGTATAAATCTTTACTAAAACCTCTTTGATAATAGCTTGCCTGCTTTTTGTTAAATTCGTTTTAGTGTTAGTGTGAAAGGCTCTGCGGTGTGGTTATTGCTAAGCCTTTTTTGTTGCAATCACGCGCTTCTTTGGCGTGTTTTTTTATTTCTGAATGCCATAGCTTTGATTTCCTGATAACTCATATTCAAGCCAATCATAGCTATTACCATGTCCTCAAAAGCCTGGTATTGCTCCAGCTCGTCACTGGTCAAGCTATCAATGCCATTGTAGCCCCCACGTTCTTCCCTTAACTGCCTAGCGTTCCTGTCGGTTACTGCTTTTAGTAGCAAGTTGTTCATGGTGCTATGCGCGTGCTTGGGTGCTTGTTCCCAGTTCTCAATACTGTCATGCAGTGTTTTTCTTTTTGGCTTTTCTAGCGCCCTCTGCATACGAAACTTAGAAAGTTCCTCACGCATTTCAAAGAATGCTTTGACTAGGTTCATTTTGAATTTACGCACTGGTGCAGTATTCTTTAGATAAGTGATCAGCAAGGTTGCTTGTTGCTCATTCAAGCGATAGAGTTTCATTGGTCTCCCTCGCCCGTCTAATTTACGCATTTCAAATGCGATAATTCCGTAGCTTTCAAAATCAGCTTTATGCTTCCTTAAAAGTTCTTGTATTGTGTGATGAGTGACTCCAGCACATTCAGCGATGATCTCACTCGTAGTATACGGCTCTTTCTTACCGTCCATGTAGACTAGTTCCATTGTGCTTCTACCTCCTGCATGAATCGGGTTAGCTTGCTTGTCAGACGGCTCTTCTCGTCCATATTTTTAGCCTCTGCAATGGCTTTGGCTAGTGTATCGATATAATACCGCTCTGCCTCTGCCAACGTGTCAGGGGCTTTTATAGTGGTCTGTGGTTCTTCCACCAGTTCCCCTGCCATGTAGTAGCCTTGTTTTCTAATATCTTTTAATACTTGCTTAACCCATTTCTTAAACTCTTTAGCTTTTGGTTTGCGTGATTGGAATAGAATCTCATATAATCCTTGCTCAGTTAAAAACCAGACTTGTTGAACGCCTCCAGGGGTAAGAACTTTCTTCTTGTCCTTTTCGTCTTGGTCTACCATTTCAAGAAACTTGCTCAAACTACTATTTGAGTAGTCAATCATTCTAGCAACCTCCCCAGCTCTAAAAAGTGGGTTGTCAAAATCTCCATAGATATCCAACGCTTGACCGTGGAAAATAGTAGTAGTGACAACCTGCAATAGTTGCCCTTGGTCTGTTGTCTCTTCAAAAATACTTACTTGTGTTGTCATGTCTTGCTTGACCTCTCTGTATAACTTGTTTAGTCGCTTCCTGCTTTCCTTGTTGGGCTTATGTTTGCCCTGTGCCCACTTGCCAACTGTTCGGGGATCTATGCCTATTCGCTGGCCAATAGCTACCAAGTTCAGCCCGTGAGTGGTTCGCATTTCATCGATGACCCTTGTATAGTTCCTCTTCATTGCTTGCCTGCCTTTCTAGCTATAAAATAGTTCATCTATGGTTATGTCTGGTTTGATTTCTGCAATCATTGACTTAATAGCTAGGCGCTCTTTGTCATTAAAAGGCGTTTTCTTAGTCTCTTTGTTATTGTATGACTGTAAAGAAATATCTAACTTATCAGCCATTTGTTGCTGAGTTAGTCCTAACATAACCCGATAGCCTCGTAGTTTGCTCATAGCTTTCCCCCTTTCTGAAAAAATCCCCCTCCATGAATAGATTGAAAGTGTGAAAAGTTGGAGGGGTATCTTTACGTCATTTTCTGACGTCTTATCAGCTTGGTTTTTATTATAACGTCAGTTTTAGACGTTGTCAATAGTTTTTTAGATTTTTTTACGTCATTTTTTGACTTTTTTTAAACATAGGGTTATAATCATCTGTGAAAGGTGTGATAAAACATGAATAGATTGAAAGAATTAAGACAAGAAAAAAAGCTATCTCAAAAGGAAATAGCTGAATCTTTGGGATTTTCTTTAAGGTCATTCCAACGAATGGAAAACGGAGAAAGCCAAATTAAACCAGAAAAAGCTCAGCAACTAGCTGACTACTTTGGGGTAAACGTTGGATATCTGTTGGGGTATATTGATGATTCTGAAATATATGACGATGAAGTTGTAATAGAACCTGAAAAGGGGATGATTTTAGCTTACTCTCCTAAACGTTCTAACAAAAAGCTCCAGGAAAAGATGTTTAAAGACTTCATTACATTTTTCCGTGATAACACTATCTTTGTCAGTGATGAAGAAATTTTATCTCTATACTCTATGGTGCAGGCTGCCAATCTTAATAATTCCACACCAAGAGGTACACATTTTAATAATTTACTTTTTTCTAATACCGACGAAGCCAAACAAATAATCAAATCTTACTCATTTGTTTTCGGTAACGAGTTTGCTAGAAATGATTTAGATGAGCAAATTCACGGGTATATCTCTGAAGAAACCAGAACAAAAGAAAAAACCGAAAAACTCTTAAAAGTTTTGCAATCAGCATATGGAGAACGCGACTACCTGGACTATTAAATTTACCATCGGCGAAGTCGTGGGCATATATAGAGAGAATTAACCCCATATCTGCCAATAGCAACCATCTTTTCATGGTCTATTGTGCAAAAACAGGGGAAATTGAAGAATAGAAAGCCAATTTTACAGACTAAATCGAAAAAATAAGCGAAATTGACAAATAGAAAAAGACAAGCTAGCTACTGCCAACTTGTCTAATAGTACCTAACTGAAAATAAGCGAAAGGTTAGGTATTTACAACATCATTATACCACTCTTGCATTTAAAATACGACCTATAGCATACCCACGCGCCACAATGTTAAACAATCCTGAAGCGCGTGGATTCTCGTGCTTCGCTCAAGCTTCAAGCCTATATAAGCCCCATATCTACTAATTTTGTTGATGTCAACAAATGTCAACCACTTTCAATATTTTAGAAAGGATCTCATGAACGAATTACAATTCTTAATCTATACCGCTGATAACGATAGCGAGACAGCTAGTGTCATCATCAAAGGCGAAACTATCTGGGCTAGTCAGAAAGAAATGGCTAGACTTTTCGATGTCGGTGTTCCTGCAATTAGTAAACACCTAAAAAATATCTTTGAAGAGGGCGAATTAGAAGAAAAGGTGGTTGTTTCCAAAATGGAAATAACCACAAAACACGGTGCAATTGCTGATAAAACCCAAACTAAGGATGTCAGCTACTACAACCTTGACGCCATCATTTCAGTTGGTTACCGTGTCAATTCCCAAAAAGCTACGAGATTTAGACAGTGGGCTACTTCAGTACTTCGTGAGTACATGATAAAAGGGTTCGCCATGGATGACAGCCGTCTGAAACAAGGCGAAAACTTGCTGGAAAAAGACTATTTCCGTGAGCTGTTGGAGCGCGTGCGCTCTATCCGGGCTAGTGAACGCCGTATATGGTTACAGATTACAGATATTTTTGCTGAAATCTCTATCGACTATGACCCACAAAGTACGTTGACTAAGCAATTCTATGCTGATGTACAGAATAAGTTTCATTATGCAATCACTGGCCAAACTGCTGCGGAAATTATCTACACGAAAGCTGACCATACAAAAGACAACATGGGACTTACAACATGGAAAAACTCCCCTAATGGCCGCATACTGCAAGCAGATACTCAAATAGCAAAGAATTACCTTTCAGAAACAGAAATCCGTTCCCTTGAAAGAGGAATATCTAGCTATTTTGATTATCTGGAAAGACAGATAGAACAGCGAAAAGCTCAGACAATGCAACAACTAGCCCAAAGCATTGACCGCTTTTTGACTTTCCAAGAATACGATATTTTAGAAGGTCATGGGAAAATCACTTCCAAGGTTGCGAAAGATAAAGCAAAAGCAGAATACCAACTATTCAATAAAACTCAAAAGATAAACTCGGACTTTGAAAAAACTTTAAAACAGCTAACTGACGATAAAAAACTTTAAATACAGTCCTGTTTACTATAAACAAGCTCATATTAACCCCATATCCGCCTTGTTTCCTACTCTGGTATTATTTACCGACTGACTCTTTAAAATCGAAAATAAGGGGGTTCTCGTAGCCCCCTAGCATGATATAAAACCTTTTTGATAATGGCTTGCCTGCTGATGTATTTTAGAAAGGTTTATCATCATGAAAATAACTGAAGTTATAAAAAAAGACGGTAGCAAAGTTTACCGTGCTAATGTATATTTAGGAGTTGACCAGGTAACAGGAAAGAAAGTAAAAACCAAGGTAACAGGTCGGACACAAAAGGAATTAAAACAGAAAGCCAATCAAGAAAAAATAGCATTTCAAAAAGCAGGATCTACTAGACAAAAGGCTAGCACCATAAAAAACTATCAAGAATTAGCCAATCTCTGGTTAGAAAGTTATAAGAATACGGTTAAGCCAAACACTCAAGGCAATGTTAGAAAGCTAATCGATAATCATATATTGCCTATTTTTGGGGCTTACAAGCTCGATAAGCTCACTACTCCACTTATCCAGTCAATTATCAACGAACTTGCTGACAAGACTAATAGAGGGGAAAAAGGGGCTTTTCTACATTATGACAAGATACACGCTTTAAACAAACGTATCTTACAGTATGGCGTAACCATGCAGGCTATACCGTCCAATCCTGCGCGTGATGTTGTTTTACCTCGTAACACTCAGAAAGCAAAGCGGAAAAAAGTAAAGCACTTTGAAAATCAAGAACTAAAAAAATTTCTTGGTTATCTCGATAATTTAGATACTCATAGATACCGTTATTACTATGAGACGATGCTCTATAAGTTCCTATTGGCTACTGGTTGCCGTATCAATGAAGCTTTAGCCCTTTCCTGGTCTGATATTGACTTAGATAATGCCGTTGTGCATATTACCAAAACACTAAATCGGGATTTAGAAATCAATAGCCCAAAGTCAAAGTCTAGTTATCGGGATATAGATATAGATCAAGCGACTGTTAGCATGCTAAAGCAGTACAAACTGCGCCAAACTAAAGAGGCCTGGAAGATAGGGCAACGTGAAAGCGTGGTATTTTCTGATTTCATTCATGAGTATCCTAGCAGTTCAAGACTTAAAAGAAGATTGCAAACACATTTTAAGCGTGCTGATGTTCCTAACATTGGATTTCACGGATTCCGTCACACTCACGCTAGTCTCTTGCTTAACTCTGGAATACCATACAAAGAACTCCAGTACCGCCTAGGTCATTCCACTTTATCAATGACCATGGATATATATAGCCACCTCTCAAAAGAGAACGCAAAAAAAGCAGTATCATTCTACGAAACTGCACTAAAAGCACTATAGGGGGAGCAAAAAGGGGAGCAAATTCAAAAATCAACGTTTCAAGACAAAGCAAAAAGCCAATAACAACGGTGTCTTTGTAAGATTTTATTTGAAAAAAGCCGATTTTGTAGTATAATAGTACGGTGTGAAAAAATCTGAAAAATGAGAAAGGA
>CAUTTK010000017.1:0-23845 GCA_963541475.1 uncultured Streptococcus sp.
TTGTCAAACATCATGAGTGCACTTTTACCTTTTAAATAACCCATGAAACTCGAAATACTTATCCTCGGTAGAATACTGACTAACATATGTACATGGTCTGGCATTAAATGACCCTCGATAATTTCAACTCCTTTCTTTATAACTACATAATCGGTAAAATATTTCTCCCAAACTGCTTCGATATTGATTATAAATGACTTTTCGTCTATACTTAGGGGGGAACACAAAGTGATAGAACAGTGTCACTTTGTATGCGATAAACTATGTGCCTTGTGTGCCATATTTTTCTTCTTTTGCTTTACAATTGGCTTGAACATCTTTATTGTATCACGTTTGGAGTTTTTTTGTATAACCTTCGACGCGCACCCGCATAGCGGGTGTTTTTTTTGTCTCGCACCTAGTGGAGCGAGACGGACTAATAGTCACATAAATAAAAACGGGAGAGCTGACGCATCAGTCCCTCCTAGACATAAACAAGTGGGCCCCGTTTACTGAAGATATTAGATCATCATGCTACGCAACAAATTGTTGCCTGAAAATTCTTGAAATTTGTTTTGATGCGAGTATAATAAGAATTAAATTAACATAAGGGAGGCATACGCCTATGATTGGTGACTTTCTAAAGCAACGTAGATTAGCAATGGGCTTTACTCAAGAATTTGTAGCAAACCAATTAAAACTAAGCCGACAGGCTATTTCAAATTGGGAAAATGACTCTCGTGATATCAATGTCAGAGACTTAATAGCTTATGCAAAGCTACTAGAAATATCCTTCGAAGATTTAGAAGTTAGTTTAAATCAACCAAGTGCTTTAACTAAAGAAAGCATATCTAAAATATCAGATGGCGTTGTACCCAAGCATTTTAATTTAAAATTACAAAGACAAGAGCAGACTGAAGCTACCAGCACTCAAAAGCTTCACGTCAAAATCGAAGGAGATAAAGTTATCGGCGTTCATATTCTATTATCTTGCTTATTTTTGAATAAAAACAAGTTAATAATTAGAAACTGCCCTACTGCCTTTGATTTTCTAAATATACTCTATGAATTTGGAAAGAATGAGTGGTCTGATTCTTTCACCTATGAAGATACTATCGAGGTTAGCTCTAAAAGGATGCCTACAGATATTACATCTCTCAATAAAATTAGTAGAGCTAGCATTGGTACTATAACAGCTTTGACTTATCGCTATCACCATCTTTTATTTGCATTCCCTGGAGGAGATGACTTTTGCTTTAGACCTATTGACTTACACCTTGACATTCTCTCCACCGTAGCGAGCTACACCTATAACGAAGAGAATAAAATCTTTTATTCTGAGAAGAATGACTTGCTAAATAAAAACATATCCTTAAATTGTTACGCAGATGGTAGCAAGAGTGTGGGAGCTTTTTTCAACGCTATTAGCTTGGCTTACTTTTATCCAAATGAAATTAGAATCAACGGGCTTTCGCCAGACCCTACTGTGTCCTATCTCATTACATTACTAGAGTCTTCAACTAATCGTACAGTGCAATATCTAACATCTGATAAAATTGTCATTTCCAAAGTGGATTCTATTGAAATTAAAGATGCAGAAATCACATTACCTCCCGATATGTCTATGCTTGTATCCTATGTCTTGCTATTCTGGGATGAGTTAGAAAATATCATTTTTGACAATGTATTTATCAGAGATATTCCTCAAAGTTACATTGACCTTTTTACAAAATTAGGACTAGATATCATTGAAGACAAACACACAATTCAGTTCAAAAAAGCATCTCAAATAGAGTCCGAGTACTTTGAATTTTTACGTTTAGGTGCTGCACCATTTATTACAAGTGATTTAGGTCCTATTCTATCAGAATTTTTAGCCTTTCACAATATATCATCCATCCTATTTGATGAAGTATTTATTCAAAGAACCAATCATATTGCAGAATTACACAAATTGGGAATTAGAATAAAAGTTTTGAGTAACGGTGCATTAAAAACACAAGACAAACTATCAGATATTGACACAAATTTAAAAATGTATCATTTAAATGATACATTTGCAGGTATGGCTATCTTGATGGGAATCATTCAAGTTCATCTTGATAAAGTGATGCTATCAAATTTTGACACTGTTCTTCACGGATTCGGAAACATACAAAAGGTATTATGTTCATTAGGATATAAAGGAGAGATTTATGGATAACCTACACTTTTACTCATCAAAGAAATCTACGAAATTTCTGACATATCTTCCCAAGACAACTTGTTTCTTAGGTGCATGCACTGCTCAAAATCTAGCCCTTGGAATTGACTATTTTTCCAACAGTCAAATTAAAACTTTTTCTCCTTATGATACCATTTTTAATGCACCATCCTTACTAAAGGATTTAGAAATCATTGCATTTGAATTGAATCATCATATCTTGATAGATACCAAACAAAAAGTATTTTATGATGAAGTTCGTTTTTGGAATCGTTCAGAGAGTTTTAAAAAGGTCATAAACGAAAATTTACAGATTGATACTTGTGTTAAGAGAGCAATAACTGAATCAGATTTACTAATCGTCTCTCTCGGATCCGTTGAAATGTGGTCTAAGTCTAAACACGTAATGAACATACTTCCAAGAAATCAGTTTTTCAACCCAGAGATTAAAAATGTCTATCTATCGTCCGACGATATACTTAATTTTGCTAAACAAATTATGCGAGTTGTACAACTTATTAACCCTAAAATTAAGATTCAATTTTCAATCCCCTATGTACTTCTTAAAGCTTCTGAAAAGTTTCATAATCTGCATTTGGCTACGACTGAAAATTATCGTATTATCAAAGATGCCATTATGGAATTAGGGGACGACTATTACTTTCCTGAATATGAACTATTCAAATACTATGTCGAAAAAAATAATCATCCTTTCCAAGAAGATGGAAGACATCCCTCTGTCAAGCTAATTGCAGATATATCTAAACACATTGTAAAAGAAATTAACAAGGATTATCTATTAGATACACCCAACAAACCATTTGCAATCAACAAAGTCGATAGCCGAGGTAAAATCAATGGTAAAGAATACTTATAGTGACGATTTACAACGTATCTTTAAAGCTCAGACTCTCCCATCATCGCCTTTGATAAGAGAAGAAAAGAACTTATTTACTTTTTCACCAATTCAAGATGAGCTAGAGTATTTTAAAGAAAAGAAAGATGGTTTATATGTAAAAGAACAAGTTTGTTTCCGAAATGTCTACCCTGCTAACTTAGTAAACCCTATCTCTACCCCATGCCAAACTTTAATTAGTTTATTTTCCTTCCGTGAAGAGAAATATGGACAAATTATTGAAACCTTTATCACAAAATTTTTAAATAAATGGATTCCTTTCGATAACATTTATATTATATGTCCAAAAATGACTGATATCCTTGGTCAACTGTACAATGTTACTAATCACATTATCGAAATTGATAAAAATCGACTTCAGTGTCATGTTCCTTTATCAGGGAATCATTACTACATTAAAATTTGTAGCAAGTACCACGATGGTTTGGTAACATTAGCAAATTTTGTTCTAATCAATTTTCAAGGAGGATTTCAGTCTCAATTAGACAGTGTCTTCCTTCCTTTACGATTAGATATGATTCGTGAACAGGCTAAGTCTATTTACGAGTCACAAACTTTTCTGGCTACCTACAATAGGTTATATAGACTGTCTAATAGCCATGAACTAGCACATTTTTTCATCAGTCAACTAGAAGCATTAAACTTTTTATTCCCAGAAATTGGAAAATTTGGCAATCATAGACACAGCTATGCCCTAAAAAAGGTAGCTAGGGAAATTTTTTTAGAGTGTGATATTCACAACATCTCAGTAGAACTTATTTTTAATGAGTTTCCATCGGTTAAAATCGAATTACTAAAACAATACAAGGAATACTCTCGAAATATCAATAAAGCGTTAAAGAAAGTCAAAAAGAATAGGGATACAATGGGGGCAGACTATGCCTATCAAACATTAGGGATCCCTTATAAACTCTACAAAAGTCAGATTGATCCCACTTACAAACTACCTGAATTGCCGAGCAACTTTGCTTATTATAGAGATTCGCATAAAAACCTCTATCAAAATCCAATAGAAAGTTATAAATAATCATGGCAAAATTACTTATCTTACACCCCTATCGTGAAACTTACACCGATATTTACTCTTGTCTTTCCAAAAATCATCACTATACACTCCTGATTGATGATAGCAAAGTAGAATCATTTGAAACGAATAAACCAACCAATGTCACTCTAGTTACTACCCAACATTATCCTGAAAAGAGAAAAGAAACCTCACAAGGAATCCTACAACGATCTCATTTCGATGCGATTGTTGCTTTAGATGAGTTTGATATGGTATTGGCTGCAGAATTACGAGAACAATTTCATATTAAGGGCCAATCAGTCAATCAAGCTAAAACTTTCCGTGATAAGAGTAAAATGACACAGAAAGTTAATGAACTAGGTTTTAAAATCCCCCATTCCCGGAAAATCTCATCTTATGAGGAATTGAAAAACTTTTTCAAAGAACATGGAGATATTATTCTAAAACCTTTGGATGGAGCTGGTTCTGTTGATACTTTCCACTTAAAAAGTGATAACGACTTAACTCCTTTTGATTCCGATAACTTTTGGGGAGATAAGACTGTCTTGGTTCAAGAATATATTTATTCAGATGTTTATCACATAGATGGATTTGTATCGCATGGAAATATCATTTATTGTGAACCGTCCCAATATATCTACAATCCCTTGCTCATTAAAAAAGGTATCTCAGCTGCAGCGGTTTCCTTAGACCATACTTCAGAACAGTTCAATAAGCTTGTTGACTATGCTTCTACACTAAGCCATGGACTTTATCCCAATGGAACATTTCTTTTTCACTTAGAGGTGTTTTACGATGGACACGAAATCATTTTTTTGGAGATTGCTTCACGCATTGGTGGTGCACGGATTCGTCAAAATCTACAATATAAACTGACCTACAATCCACTTGAGCTTCTCTTGACAGCCATCTGTAATGACACCTTACCCATACTTCCAACCGTATTTCCAGTTACTGGCTGGCTTCTAACTGCCAAAAAGGAGGGAGTCATCCAACAACTCCCAGAACTAACGGAAACGATAAAAGAACAGTACTCTATCTTTGACTATATTACTTACACGCAAGTTGGTAAACAATTGCATTCTGCTTTTCACAGTGCAGATGCTGTTGTCGGTTTTTCTTGTCATGGTTTAACATTCCGAGAAACAAAAAACAATCTTTTAGGAGCTGAGACTTGGGTGTTAGAAAACACGAGGTATAAGAAATGAAATATTTTATTTATCGCTTTTCTCCTGCAAGTATTGGTATTAAAGCAAAAGAAAATTTAGGTATTATCTGTCCTAGCAGACAAGAAAAAAATTATCTTTCAGTTGGATTTTTAAAGAACCAAATTTTTTGTATAGATGATTTTAGTCAAATTAATCTACTCCTTTTTTTCAAAGATATACAGAATATAGAGGATATTTTCACACTAGATGAAGGACTCATGCATATTGTCGGTATCTTAAAATCGCTTTTCACCTCCGATAAAGAGGCTTGGAAAATCGCTTATACTTATAAAGACAAGAAAATCATGCGCACTCAGCTGAGTGAACAAATCAGTCAGCCTCAACTATTGAACCCAAATGATAGTCTTCCTAATACCTTTCTGATTAAACCTAGATGTGAAGCTTCTGGCAAAGATATTCATATTATCTCTCAAATACCAGAGTATTATACAGCTGAGAATTTTCTTTTAGAAAGTCAGGAACAATTTGATACCATGTTTACTTGTGATGGTATAGCTATTAATGGAAAAATCCAATACTTTTTTACACATGAATATATAGGAAATATCCTAGATATTAAAACAACCTTCATCAATATCGTCCGTACAAACTCTCACTATAATAATCCCCTCTTCATTCAACGATTAAAAATTGAGACCCAAAAAGTATTGGACAGTTTAGGAACTGAGAAAATCCATCCTTTCCATGCAGAGTTCTTTTATAACTCCACTACAGATGAGATAAGCTTTTGTGAAATTGGAAAGCGGTTTGGTGGAGGAAATATTCCTTTGCTTATCAAATGTGCCTTTCAAATTGATATCCTAGATACTTACTGGAACCTTATAAATAGTGTTTCTATACCAGCAGAGATTCCAACATCACCCAGTAAAATTGCACTGACTTTAGCTATTTTTCAGAATGGCCATCATCAACTTCCTCCAAAGCTCCCTTTCCCTATCGAATTTTTTAGAGAATATCCTGAAAAGATAAACTGTCCTGCTCATTCACTAGATGATTTACGCTATCTCATCACTACTAGTGTAAAGAATGAGAAGGAATTTACACTCATAAACGAGCTACTTGAGGAATATAAGTATGAACAAAGAGAATAAAAATATCCTACTACTGATTATCAGGGGACAAACAACAAACTTGGGTAATATTATTTTTGATTATGCCAATAAACTATTAATCGCAAACCTTACCGTTCAATCCTCATTCTTTATGATGCTTTATCAGTCTAGCGAATCCATTGTTCGCTTACTATTTAATCTATTTGCAGGATATGTTGCTGATTTTAGCGATAGAAAACGTATGCTCATTCTAACAGATGTGATTGCTGCAATTGCAACTTTCTTACTATTTTTATTTTATAATCCGCAAAATATCTGGATATTGGTTGTTGTAAATATATTACTGGCTATTTTATTTAGTTTTAACGGCCCAGCTTATAAGGCTATTATAAAAGACCTTCTTTCCAGCGATGGAATCTTTACCTATAACTCTATTTCTAAAATAGTGGCTGAGATTGTTGGAGTTGGAGCACCGCTAGCTTCCGTCTTTGTTATCCATCAATTTGGATTTAGATATGGTATGCTGATTAATTCTTTCTCTTTTATTATTTCAGCTTTGTGTGAATATCGTTTTCACATTTTACATCACCATAATACTATCCAATCAAAATTTTTTACTGGATTAAAAGAAGGTTTTACCTACCTCTATGAAGACAAAACACTCCTAACCATTTTAATTTCTTCCGCTTTTCTAAACTTCTTAGATGCGATCTATTCCTTCTATCTTCCATTCACAGCAACGTTTTCTCAATTTCATCAAATTTTTGCCTATATTCTCGTTTCTCAATCTATCGGAAGTATCTTAGGAGCTCTTATCATCAGTCTAAACAAGAAAAAGATTGAACCGAGATACTTTCTTCATTTCTTATTGCCAGGTGCAGTCTCCTTAATACTTATTAATCTTTTTCAGTCCTCGCAAATTATCTTATTGATTCTATTTGCTCTGTTCTCTACAACTGTTTCAATGTTCAATGTGAATTTAATGTCACATCTCCAAGTTTCTATAGATTCCAATTTCTTAGGACGCATTTTTAGCATCATATTCACTATCAGTGGTATCTTTGCTCCTTTCGGAACTATGTTTGCATCATGGATTGATTTTAAAAATTGGCAAATATTTCAATATATAGGTATTGTTCAACTGCTGATTTATATAATCAGTTTACTAGCACTTAATAAGAGTTCCCAAAAAAGTTAAATCATCCAGCTACACAGTACAAAATTAGGAAGATTATTCAATTCAAAATTGAAAATCTTTTTGAAATAAGCTATAATAAATTTAAGTAGTGATAGGAGATAGGATAGTGCCTACAATCAGTTTAACGCGTGATATAAAGCTAACAAACGAAGATGCTTTAAAGATTTTCAACCATCAATCATCTGAAAAATTACAAGAAATATTGAAATCTATTGAATCACAAGATACCTCCACTCTAACGGAAAATAAACTCATACTCAATGAAAATCAAAGAGCAAACTAGGAAACTAGCCGCAAGCTGTACTTGAGTACGGCAAGGCGACGTTGACGCGGTTTGAATTTGATTTTCGAAGAGTATCATTTCAAAATATTTATAACTCATCGCTCTTACAATAAACAAATATCCTGCAAGTTTGTTCCTTGCAGGATTTTTGTTTCTGATTAGATTAAGCCTTCCAAGAGACTCTTCATAAAGTTTTCTGAGTTAAACTCTCCAATATCATCGATTTTTTCACCAAAACCAATCAATTTTACAGGAATATTGAGTTCTTCACGGATAGCTAGAACAACACCACCTCGAGCAGTTCCATCAATCTTAGTCAAAACAATTCCTGTTAAAGGTGTAATTTTTGAAAATTCTTTGGCCTGTACCAGGGCATTTTGACCTGTTGATGCATCAAGTGCCAAGAAAGTTTCATGAGGCGCTTCTGGCACAACACGTTTGATGATACGACCAATCTTTTCCAACTCAGCCATGAGGTTATCCTTATTTTGCAGACGACCAGCGGTGTCAATCATAAGAATATCGATACCTTCAGCTACGGCACGTTCCATTCCATCAAAGACTACACTGGCTGGGTCAGCTTTTTCAGGTCCAGTTACAACTGGAACGTCAACACGACGACCCCATTCAGCAAGCTGGGCTACTGCCCCCGCACGGAAGGTATCTGCCGCAACCAACATGACCTTCTTACCTGCTTGTTTGTAGCGATGAGCTAGTTTCCCGATAGAAGTTGTTTTCCCAACACCATTCACACCAACAAAGAGCATGACTGTCAAGCCATCTTGGAAGTGGATATTTTCATTGTAGTTGCCATCCTTTTCATAAAGCTCAACCAATTTCTCAATGATGACACGACGAAGTGCGTCAGGTTTCTTGGCGTTTTCAAGCTTGGCTTCGTAGCGTAACTCCTCTGTTAAGTTAGAAGCGACCTGTACACCAACGTCACTCATGATCAGCAACTCTTCCAGTTCCTCGAAGAATTCCTCGTCAACAGAACGGAAATTAGCAAAGAAGGCATTCAAGCGAGCTCCGAAGCCTGTACGAGTTTTCTTGAGACTGCGGTCATATTTTTCCTGAACAGTTTCTTCTACTTGAGGCGTTTCTGGTTCAAGAACTTCAGAATTATTTTCGTTTGCAATCTCTTCAAGCTCAGGATTCTCTTCCTCTGGGACTTCTTCTGAGTTTGGAAATTCTTCTATTTCTTCTTGAGAAACTTCTACAGTTGACTCTGAATCCTGACTCTCTTCAACTGTCTCTTGATTTTCGTCTTCTTGGAGCAGAGCTTCTTCAGAACTTTCAACCTCTGCTTCTTCCTGAGGAACTTCCTCATTTTCTGCAAGGGCAGGCTCCGTATCTTCAGACAAATCAAGATTTTCCAGAGCTTCTTTTACAACTTCTTCTATTTTAGGTTCTTCTTTTTTTCCGAATAGACGGTCAAATAATCCCATATCTTAGTTCTCCTTTAGCACATATTCTTCGATAGCCCAGGCGACAGCTTCCTCATCATTGGTCATTGGGGTTACCACATTTGCGACGGCCTTGACTTCAGGAACAGCATTTTGCATGGCAACACCGAGCCCTGCCCACTCAATCATAGAAAGGTCATTGGCCTCATCACCACAGGCCATCACTTGGCTTTGCTCTATTCCCAGATGACTGATTAGTTTAGCCAAGCCTGTAGCTTTATGAACATTCTTTGGTGACCACTCTAGCAACATTTCACGTGATTTAAAGATTTCATATTGGTCAAACAATTCTGGCGAAATCTTCTGAATGGCTGCATCCAAGGGTTCTTGAGCAAAGGCAGTCACACATTTATTGTAAGTCGTTTGACTAGACAGGTCTTCAAAGTCCACTGGAACAAAGGTCAAAGCTGGATTGAATTTGGCATAAAGACTTTCTTGGTCCGATTGAATTTGATAGACAGTTCCTTCTGAAATGGCGTCAAGAGGCAGTGATAATTTCTCTGTTTCTTCATACAAGCGTGCCACATCATCATATGAAAAGACTGTCTTATCAAGGATTTCACCTGTATTTTTCTGAACCAAACCACCATTAAAAGTAATGGTATACTCATCTTCCTGGCCGTCAGTCCCTAGCTCATGGAGAAAGAAATCCATCGCTTTTAAGGGACGACCAGTTGTCAATACGACCTTAATACCACGATCACGCGCAGCTTTCAAGGTTGCCTTGGTACGATCCGTCAGCTTTTTATCAGAAGTCAGCAAGGTTCCATCCAAGTCCAATGCAATCAATTTTATATCTGCCATTATAAACCCTCCATATAAGCTATAACCGACTGGTCCTTATGGTGACCAATCACAGTCTTTGCTAATTCTAAAATCTCTAATCGTGCATTTTCAGGAGCTACAGGATGTCCCACAACCTGCATCATGTGCAAGTCATTTAGATTATCTCCAAAAGCCATAACCTGATCCATTGTGATACCAAGTCTTTTAGCTAATTCAACAATGGCCACTCCCTTATCGACATAGTCCAGAACAATATCAATAGATTCAAAGCCAGTTGTCATGGCCTTAACACCAGGAACATGTTCATTAACCCAAGTTTCCCCAGCTGCCAGCGTTTCTTCTGTGAAGTTGGTTGTAAATTTGAAAATGTCATCTGTGATAGCTTCCAAACTCGCTACTTTTTGAATATTTTCATTATAGTGCTGACTCTCTTTCAAATAGGTCTCATCAACCGTATCTAGAACATAAGATCCCTTTTTTCCCGTCAAGAGCAGTTTATTGATATCTACATAAGGTGACGTTTTCAGCTTTTCAAAAGTCGTCAAATAAAACTCACGAGACATGGTCGCTTCATACAAGTCCTGACCTTGATATTCGACCAAACTGCCATTTTCCGCGATAAAAATAATGTCATCACGAACATCAGCAAATAATTTTTCTAGAGACAGAAATCCGCGCCCCGAAGCCACCGCAAAGTAAATCCCTTTTTCCTTGTAGGAAGCTAAAAGAGACTTGAGGCGGTCCATATCAAAGCGCCCATTCCCATCTAGGAAGGTTCCGTCCATATCTGTTGCTACTAGTTTAATTGTCATCCTTCAATACTTTCTAAATCTTTTAACTTAACCGAAACAATTTTTGAGACACCTGATTCTTGCATGGTCACTCCATAGATAGAATCGGCTGCCGCCATAGTTCCCTTACGGTGGGTCACAACGATAAACTGGCTGTCCTTGTCAAAGCGGTTGAGGTAATCCCCAAAACGTTTTACATTGGCTTCATCCAGCGCAGCTTCCACCTCATCCAAGATGACAAATGGGATAGTCTTAACTCGAATGATAGAAAAAAGCAAAGCTAGAGCCGACAAGGCTTTTTCCCCACCACTCATAAGGTTTAGAGACTGAATTTTCTTACCTGGTGGTTGGACAGAAATCTCAACCCCAGCTGTCAGCAAGTCTCCTTCCGTCAAAATCAAATCTGCCTGACCTCCGCCAAACATCTGCTTAAAGGTCACTTTAAAGGACTCACGAATTGCCTCAAAGGTTGATTTAAAGCGTTCCTTGACCTCATCATTCATCTCTGTAATGGTCTCAAGGAGCAGATTTTTCGCTGACAAAATATCATCTCGCTGACTATTTAGAAAGTCCAGACGGCTGTGAACTTCTTCGTACTGGTCAATAGCTTCTATATTGACAGGACCCAGTGAGCGAATAGCCTTCTCTAAATCCTTAACTTCCTGCTCTGCCAGATTGAGATTTTCCAACTCATGAGACTTTTCTAAAGCTTCAGTATAGCTAATCTGGTACTGGTCTGTTAATTGACTTTGTAAATGACGCAAACGCTCGCTGACCTTTTCTTTCTTGGCTTCAGCACGTGTTTGCTTGCGAATCCACTCTTCATTCTGCTGGCGAGCCTGATCCAAATGACTAGCAATATCATCCAGTTGCCCTTCTATATCATCCAATTCAAACTGCTTGCGAATCAAACCTTGTTGGAGGTTTGTTTTCTGCATTTTAGCTTCTTCAGCCTGTTGACTAAGCAATTCTGTATCAACTTTCTCAAGATTGTCAACCTTTTCTTGAAGAAGGCGCTGGATTTCCTCTTGTTCGATATCTAAATTGTCCAATTCCTTGCCTAAACGCTCCATATCAGCCACTTCATAACGTTTTTGCCCTTGCAGTTCTGTCTTAAGCAAGCGTGCTTGCGCTAGCTCTTCCTGCAAGTTTTGATAACGTTCTTGAATGGCGTTTTTGTTAGACTTAATTTCTTCAATCTCAGCTTCCAGATTTTGCTTATCACTGGCGATAGTAGCAAGGCGTGCTTGGCATTTTTCCTTATCCGCTTTCCAATCTCCGTCAGAAAGACGATCTAATTCCTCTTCTTGGAGTTTCCAAAGAGTTTCCAGTTCTTCAACTTGCTGACTGGTCTGCTGATAAGCAAGGGACAAGCCCTGCTCCTGAATACGTGCCTGTTCTCCTTGAGATTTGATGGCTTCTAATGATTCGGTCAATCTAGCCATCTGGTCTTGTAAGGTCTTCAAAGTCGCCTCTTCTGAACTCAAGCTTGCTTCTTCTTCAGCAATTTCTTTTTGTAATTGCTCCAGTTCTGGCTTGATGAAAATGCTGTTATTCTGGCGATTAGCTCCACCTGCATAGGAACCACCTGTACGCAGTTCTGTCCCATCCAGTGTTACCATGCGAACCTGATAACGAACCTGGCGCGCTGCTGCACGCGCATGTTCTACAGTATCAAAAATAGCCGTCGTAGCTAGCAAGTTCTTGAAAATAGCTTCCAATCTAGTCTCGAATGTCACCAACTCATCTGCCATCCCAAGGAAACCTGGACTTGCAGCGATAGCATCTTGGTTCTGGCTAGAAATCGTACGCGCCTTGATAGTCGTCAACGGAAGGAAGGTTGCACGACCTGCTCTGTTTCGTTTGAGGAAATCAATGGCCTTAGTCGCCGCGTTCTCATCTTCTACAATGATGTGCTGACTGCTTGCACCAAGCGCAATCTCAAGGGCAGTTTGATAATGCACATCAAAGGTCAGGTGCTCACTAACTGCCCCAATAATCCCACCAAGGCGGTCTTTTTCTTGGAGAACACTCTTAACACCTGCATAAAAGTTGCTATGATTTCTCAGGATATTTTCCAAACTTTGAGCTCTGGCCTGCTTGTTTTTAAGACTGTCCAGACGGTCAAAGAGTTGACTTTGTTGAGTTTGATAGGAAGCTTTCTGCTCCTCTTGCTCCTTGGCAATAGCTTGATAGTCAGCCAATAATTTCTGAACCTGCTCCTTGGCCGTTTTAAGCTCTTCTTTTTGATGACTAGCCTTCTCTTTAGCTGTAGTCAGTTGTTCTTTGAGCTTTTCTAGTTGATCTGCTTGTTTTTGAGAAAGCTGACGGCTATTTTCCAACTCGTTTTCGATACGGGTCAACTGGTTTGAGACATCGGCTTCTTCTTGTAGAAGAGCCACAAAGCGTTCACGTAAGAGCTCAATCATCTGATCAGGATCATCTGAAAAAGCCAGCAATTCAGCTTCTAAACAATTGAGTTTTTGATTATTTTGGATTAGATTTTCCTCTAAAAGTGCTAAAGAGTTTTCCTTATCAGTTTTTTCTTTGCTGAGAGAATTTCTCTTATCCTCCAAAGCAGCCAAACGGGCTTGTGCTTCCTGTTGATTGAGGGCTACTTGCTCAGATTCTAATTTCGATAGGGCTAATTTTCTCTCTAAATCACTAATCAGACTGGTCAAATCCATCAAACTGCCTTGGTCTTTGGCCATTTCAGCCTGTAAATCTTGACGTTGCTTTTTAAGAGTTTGATTTTCTTCTTCTAATTTTTCACGCTTTTGGTAGTAGCTCGTCAAGAGTTCCTGAACCTGTGCTAACTCTTCTTCTGTCAACTCTAGTTCAGCCTTATTTTCCTTGATTTGAGCAACTAAAACGTCTAAATAAATAGCCTTGCGTTGACCTTCCAAATCTAGAAACTTACGGGCATTTTCAGCTTGCTTCTCAAGAGGCTTGATTTGATTATCCAACTCGTAAATAATATCCTCTAAGCGGTCTAGATTATCCTGAGTTTGTTGTAGTTTGCTCTCAGTTTCTTTTCTGCGTGTCTTGTATTTTAAAACTCCAGCAGCTTCTTCAAAAATAGCTCGGCGTTCTTCAGGCTTGGAATTAAAAATCTCCTCAACCTTCCCTTGGGAAATAATGGAGAAGGAATCTCGTCCCAATCCAGTATCCAAGAAGAGGTCATGAATATCACGCAGACGCACTTTCTTGCCGTCAATCTTGTATTCGCTATCTCCACTACGATAGATATGGCGTTCCACCCTAATTTCTTGGCCTGCATCCTTGATAAATCCGTCATTATTATCCAGAGTCACAACTACAGAAGCATAATTGAGCGGTTTGCGACTTTCAGTTCCAGCAAAAATAACATCCGGCATCTTGCCCCCACGGAGACTCTTGACACTAGACTCTCCCAAGGCCCAACGCAGACTTTCTGTAATATTCGACTTTCCAGAACCATTGGGTCCAACGACTGCCGTCACACCTTGGTCAAAGACGACCTTGGTCTTATCAGCAAAAGACTTGAATCCCTGAATTTCGATTTCCTTTAAATACATGAATCCAGCCCTTTCTCAACGGCATTTTTGGCAGCTTCCTGCTCTGCTAATTTCTTAGAACGACCTTGACCTTGACCAATGCTCTTGCCTTCAACAAGAACTTCTACATCAAAGACCTTATCATGGGCAGGACCCGTTTCAGAAATCACCTGATAACGGATAGCCACATCGCCATTGACCTGAAGTAACTCTTGGAGATGGGTTTTGTAGTCTGTAATCATCTCAAATTCGCCTGCTTCAACCTTAGGAATCATGACTTGGTAGATAAATTCCTTGACCTTGGCCACATCCTTGTCCAAAAGGAGGGCACCAAGAAAGGCTTCAAAGGCATCACCAAGAATGGTGTCACGATTGCGACCACCAGATTTTTCTTCCCCTTTACCCAGCTTGATAAATTGATCAAACTGGCAATCACGCGCAAAACCAGCCAAACTCTCCTCGCGGACAATCATAGCACGGAGTTTGGACAAATCGCCTTCAGGCTTTTTAGGATATTTTTTATACAGATATTCTGAAATCAATAACTGTAGAACAGCGTCTCCTAAAAATTCCAAGCGTTCATTGTGTGAAATTTTTAAGAGGCGGTGCTCATTGGCATAACTCGTATGAGTAAAAGCAGTTTCCAGTAACTTTTGGTCTGCAAATTCGATTGCAAAATGGTTCTTTAGTACAGTTTGTAATTCTTTCATACCAACCTCTTTCTAACTGATAACAGTCCTTTTTATTATATCAAAAAAAGCCCCCTGAGTCACTTTAAAACGGGACTGGAGGATATTTGGGCATTCTTTAGACAGAGTTTTTCAGTTTTATACTCAATGAAAATCAAAGAGCAAACTAGGAAGCTAGCCGCAGGTTGCTCAAAACAGTGTTTTGAGGTTGTGGATAGAATTGACGAAGTCAGCTCAAAACACTGTTTTGAGGTTGCAGATAGAACTGACGAAGTCAGTAACATAACTACGGTAAGGCGATGCTGACGTGGTTTGAAGAGATTTTCGAAGAGTTTTAGGGGCAAATTTGAGACGGCGTAAAGAAAAAAGCCCTATTTAAAGGCTTTTTAGGATGTTTACATCCACCCTGAGGGAATCGAACCCCCATCTCAAGAACCGGAATCTTACGTGATATCCATTACACTAAGGGTGGAAACTTGTTTTATTATAACAAAAATTTGCCCTAATAACAAGTTTTTTTCTGGCCATATAGCCCGTCTTAGTGGGAAGCATCCCCATTCCAGATAGAGTTTTTCACAATAACATAATCAACGTGTTTAAGGTCAGCAACCTGACGTCCACCTGCATAAGAAATAGCACTTTGAAGGTCTTGTTCCATCTCGGTTAAAGTGTCTTGAAGATGACCTTTGGCAGGAAGCAAGATGCGTTTACCTTCCACGTTTTTGTAGGCTCCTTTTTGATATTGTGAGGCTGAACCGTAGTACTCTTTGAACTGTTCACCATCGACTTCAATGGTTTTTCCTGGACTTTCGATGTGTCCTGCAAAGAGGGAACCAATCATAACCATGCTGGCACCGAAACGGATAGACTTGGCAATATCGCCGTGAGTACGAATTCCTCCATCTGCAATGATTGGTTTACGTGCAGCCTTGGCACACCAACGGAGAGCAGCCAACTGCCAACCACCTGTACCAAAACCTGTCTTAACCTTGGTGATACAAACTTTACCAGGACCAATACCAACCTTAGTCGCGTCTGCTCCAGCATTTTCCAACTCACGAACTGCTTCTGGAGTCCCGACATTTCCAGCAATGACAAAAGTATCTGGCAATTCTTTCTTGATGTGCTGAATCATAGAAATCACGCTATCCGCATGACCGTGAGCAATATCAATTGTGATATATTCCGGAGCATCAGCCTTTAATTGACTAACGAAATCATACTCATAGTCCTTAACACCAACAGAGATAGAAGCAATAAACCCTTGCTCATGCATACGCTTAATAAAAGGAATACGTCCTGCCTCATCAAAACGGTGCATAATGTAGAAGTAACCCCCTTTAGCTAGTTGCTCTGCTACATTTTCATCCAAAATCGTCTGCATATTAGCTGGTACAACAGGTAGTTTAAAGGTGTGATTTCCTAAAGTGACACTTGTATCTGCTTCTGCACGGCTTTTAATGACACATTTATTTGGAATCAATTGAATATCTTCGTAATCAAAAATTGGAAATTCATTTAACATATCGATGTCTCGTTTCTTTTGTAATGACCTACCTATGCTCTCGCATCACTACGCCTTTTCCGACGTTTCCTTAATTTATTATAAACTAAAGTACAGTTTTTGTCAAATAATTTCATAAATTAAAATATATTGTTCGGTTTTTATTGTGTGAATAATAAAAGAAAGAGGAGAGATTACTTTCTCCCCACTTCGTTAGCAATATTCCTTTTAAAAATTTCTTCTGAGTTTTCCATCATTTCACAAAATTCACTATAAGATGAAGACTCCTGAGGAATTTGGATAGACCATTTCTTCAACAAAGCTCCATAACCTGCTAGCTTTCCTATCTCATTATCAACAACCTTGTCCTTGCTCGGAAAAACAAGACCAGCCTTCTCAGCTTTTAAAATATAAGAATAGGAAATCAGCTGAAATAAGTCCTCACGGTTGATTCCTTTTTCAGTCAATTCCAATTTTTTATACTTAGCATCTAATACTATTTTAAGCTCTTCTTGATAAAAATCTGGATATACTTTTCTTTCTTGACTAGAAAATACTGAAATTCCGTCCGTCTTATCTTTATTCCGTGGATGTAAAAATCCTTTTGGTAACAAAGTATGAACATACTCTTCCCAAAGCCAGGCAACATCAAAAAGAATACCATGAATTTTTTGATCTTGATACCCTAAACCGTGCTTTTCTTGGTTTAGGATCATCAGACAAAGTTCTTGTAACTTTCTGTACTCGTGAAAGTATGCATGACGTATAGGTTTAGATTGATTTCCCCGAATAATCTTAGCACGATCAGCTAGTTTATAAGAGGGCGTTACACGCACGATTTCAGCTACGTTTTCACGACTAGTTGAGAGATTATCTAGTACCCCTTGACCAATGTTTTTCTGGTTCTTAATGTATTCAATAGTATGACGGACCAACTGCATGAGGGGATTATCATAGGTGAACTCTCTCGTTGTGTAGGCAATATTTCCCGTGAAAGGAAGGTTTTTCTTGAGATGGTTTCTTACATCAATCACTCCCTTAACATTACTGTCATTATGAGAAAATCGATGGTATTCCTTATAAAGACCTTTTCGAATAGCAGCTTGTAGATACTTGGGGAAGAGATACATCAAAAGTTGATAAAGCCTCTCTTCACGAGACAAAGCAACATCTAAACTAGTGAGATTGATATGAAGAACCTTGTGTAAGAGATAATGCAAAAAATGGTCATTACTCTCATCAGAAAAACGAGAGGAAATCGTTAATCTTTCCTGACCACAACCCAGAAAACCAATCACATTTCCTGTCTTGATTTCCTGATTAACTGTTTCAAAGATTTTTTGGTCCTTTTCTAAGTCAGGAGAATTCTTCAAATCATTTGGAAAAATGAAAACACGTTCATCTTGGGATAGACTTTCCAAGGTTCTGTCTAAAAGAAGATTGCTTAGTTTAGGATATTCTTCAACAAATTCTTCTTTAACAATCTTGTGTTGATTATCAGTGATCCGCATCATCGTTTTCATCGCCTTCATTGTCATCAGCTACTGTCTGATCTTTTTGCTCATTCTTTGTCAGATCGAATGCTTTTTTCAATGTTTCTAGAGTTTCAGCTTCATCATAAGAACCACGTACATAATCTTCCAAAAGTGGTTTGAGATAATCAGACCAAAGTATTTCATAATCATATTTCAATTTTTTTAAATTACAGAAATAACTTGGTCCGATATGATAATGACTGTTTAATTCCTGAACATTTTCAATAGCAGCATTCAAGTTACTTAGTCGAATTTTAGCTTCTTTTGCATCTTCACCTAGTTCTTTATCTAGAATATAAAGTTGACTTTCAGCCGTAACTTCAACAAAGCGGAAACGACGACGCATAGCAAAATCGAAAGTATCAACAGATCTGTCTATATCATTCATTGTTCCGATAATATAGACATTGTCAGGGATATAAAATTTCTCATCAGTTTCATGTAAATTAGCATATTGGGTAGAAACACTTCCCTTTTCACCACGATAGCCTTTATCAACTGAGAAAAAGAGTTCTCCAAAAATCTTAGAAATCTCACCACGGTTGATTTCATCGATGATGAAGACAAAATTCTTGTCTGTTTCAACCTCTTCTGGAGAAATATAGTCTTTCAAACCAAATCTTTTCTTTAAAGTTTCAAGGACTTTTTTTCCTTGGTTATGATAATAGGGCTGTTTCAGATAGTTTTCATCTTTATATAGTTCATAAACATAAGATTTTGTTAAGACAGTTCCTTGGGCTTTAGTTTCATAATTGATATTAAAATTATTTCGACTATTTACTGTTAGATAGGAAAATTCTGTCAAATATTCTTTTTCATCTCTGTTATTTACATACTCAAGATAAAGATCCCAAGCTTCATAAAAATTATCTTGTCCTCCAGTCTTCTGAGCTGCTTTAGCCTTCTGGCAAAACTGCTTAAAAATACCATCTTGTAATTTAAACTCAATAGCTCCATCCCCATTTGATATCGGTCTCAATCCCTCTACAAAGTCCGTGTAGTCATACGAAGGATGAAACTGAACAAAATCTATTTGATTAATTTCATCCTGTGACAGACCATTGATATCATTAGTTCTACCATTAGACACAATATTGGCAGCAATTTGTTTAGAAAGATAGGTTTTACCAGTTCCTGGTGCACCCCGGAATACTACGTTTTTAGCAGAAAGTACGAGCTTTGAAAAAATACTTATATGACCATCTAAATGTAGTGTAGCTGAGTTAATTTCCATAGGTTTCTTTTTACCTTCTTTCTCTGTATAAACTAAAATAAATTTATCACCATCTTTACCAAATCTCTTCAAGCATTCATGTACAAACATGAGAGTTGAAAATACATTCCAACAGTAAAAAACAAAATTTTCACCATTATTACATTCATACTTTAAGTATTCTATACTATTTCTATTTCCTTTGAAATCATCAATACTAGAAAATAAGCCTTGAATCATATCACTAGTTGGATTATATTGGCAAACTGGAAATTTTTCCCTCTCTTCTTTTGACAGTTTGAGTAAGTGCTTTTCATATATTTGACAAGCTAAGCGAGGTAACACTTGATTAGATTTTTTTCTTTCAAATTTATTTTGAATTCTTCGAATAACTTCTCCATTTGAACTTTCAAAGTATGCATCAAAAAATTTATATGTGTCTCCCAAACTCAAATCTTCAATCGTAAAATGCCTATCTGTTGAATATACCTTATCTTTCGTTATTTGTAATTCATATTTTGTATTAGAATCATCCATACTTATTTCTCACTTTCTTAGGTTTAATTTTTAAAGATTATGTAACAATTATTTCACATAATATATCTTCTGGAATAAATATATAAAGGATTTAACTAAAAGTACTAACTCACTACACTGCAGTTGGTTTGATTATTATTACTATAGTCTAATTGATTATTTACAGTATCAATTATTTCTATGATTTTAATTTAAATAATTTTTCATTACAATATTTATCTATATGAAATGATGAACTTAGTGACGCACTCTATAATTCCACCCCATTTATTTAATTTCTTCTGTCATATCGTACTCTTTTATTCTATATATATCATCAACCTTTTGATTCTTTACAAATCAGGCAAGATATTTTAGAGATAGAAATTTGTAAATTCTGTTTTTTTTTTTTTTTTAAATTTTAAAATAATAGCCAATATTATTAAAAAAAAAAAATTTATTATACATCCAAAAAGATATACGTAGTATTTTCCAAACGGACAATATACTTAAAATCTAAGAACTCTGGCTCTTCATAATAATCAAGAATATCAAAGAAATAATGATCATACTTAATTTTCTTAGTACTATTATAATTAATATATTTTTGCTTATTTTTATTATACCATAAAAATTTAAAAGTTTGATTTCCTAGAATGACGCTTGTATCCGCTTCTGCACGGCTTTTAATGACACATTTATTTGGAATCAATTGAATATCTTCGCAATCAAAAATTGGAAATCCATTTAACATATTGACGTCTTGTTTCTTTTGTAATGACCTACCTATGCTCTCGCATCACTACGCCTTTTCCGACGTTTACATAATTTATTATAAAGCAAAGTATAGTTTTTGTAAAATAATTTCAAAAATCAAATTATATTATTCGGATTTTACTTGAATCAAAAACAAAAAAAGAGGAGAGATTATTTTCTCCCCACTTCTTATCTATCCTAATAATACTCACCCTGACGGTAGTCCCAGGAGTTAAAGGTGTCTGACAGGTGCATCATGATTTTATCAATATCAAGACCTTTACGGATTACAACTGGGGCTGGTGAAGTTGAACGTGCTCCTCCTTGTTCTGGGATAAGCTTGCCGTCCTTATCGACCATAGACACCATCACACCTTGCTCGTAGCGAGTTTCAATCGTTTTGTCAGGTTGAATAGATGCCACGTAGTCGTCTGCCTCGATGACAAGGTCCACTGCTCCTTCGATGCGTTCTCCGATACCTTCTACCTTACCACGATTTCCTTTTCCAGATGGGTTAGCTGATGAGGCATAAACCATCTTGCCTTCTTCCCAAAGTTTGGCAGCTAATTGTTCACCAGCTTTCCCGAATTTGATAACAAAACAGCTAGTACCACGCACGTCTGTCATGAGTTCTTCACGACCATCACCATATGCTTTGAGTTTTTCAAAAGCTTTTGGTTTCCAAGGAAGAATACAACCAAGGAGAATATCTTCGTCCCAATGTTTTTGGTAGAAGGCTTCAATTTCTGGGTTAAGTTGTGCTAAAGCGCGAAGCTCATCCATGCTACCGCAGAGAACAACACCTGGTTTGTTACGGTTACGTTCTTTGGCTGCGAACTTACGTTCAAGTCCTGCCTTGTCGCTAGTCATGATAATGTAACCAACTTTAGTAGGGCAAACGATACATCCACCCTCACCTTTTAAAATATCATAGCCTTCTTGTAAAAGTGTTCCGTTCCATTGAATGTGTTTTGTCATAGTTCTATATTTCCTTTTCTATTTTTCTTCTAATCCTGCCAGTAGGCTGGTCGTTGTTTTTCATAGGCAGCAATCAAGTCTTCATACTGCAATGTAATACCGATATCATCCAAACCATTTAAGAGCTTGTGTTTCCACTCGCTATCAATTTCAAAAGTGAATTCTCCAACTGGTGAGATGATTTTCTGTTGTTCCAAGTCCACAGTTACCTGGTCACTTGGTTGTAGCTGGGCTAGTTTCTCTCTAACCTCTCTGGGCTGAACAATAGGCAACATGCCATTATTGAGTTCATTATTGTAATGAATATCACCGAAAGACCCTGCAATCACGACCTTAAAACCATAGTCCGCTAGAGCCCAAGCTGCGTGTTCTCTGGACGATCCTGCGCCAAAGTTATCCCCTGATATGAGAATACTGGCTTTGCGATATTCAGGTCGGTTAAAGACAAAGTCTGGATCCTCAGTATACTTGTCATCCAGATAACGCCAAGCATACATGAGGTACTTACCAAAGCCTTTTTTATCAATTAACTTGAGAAACTGCTTGGGTAGGATTTGGTCGGTGTCGATGTTATCATTCATGAGAGGAACGGTCGTTCCCGTATAAACTGTAAATTTCTCCATATCCTCTCCTTACTGGGCTTCTGGCATTTGCCGAACATCTACGAAACGCCCTGCAATAGCTGCCGCAGCTGCCATGGCTGGACTGCAGAGATGGGTCTTAGCGCCAAATCCCTGTCTGTCTTCAAAGTTGCGGTTACTGGTTGAGGCGCAGTGGACACCATCAGGGACCTTGTCTGGATTCATCCCTAGGCACATAGAACAACCTGGGTCTCTCCACTCAAATCCAGCATCTAGGAATACCTTGTCCAAGCCCAACTTCTCAGCAGCTCGTTTGACAGGACGAGAACCTGGGACTACGATAGCCGTTAAGTTGGGAGCAATTTTCTTTCCTTTGACAAATCGCGCAGCCAGTTGCAAATCGCTGAGACGAGCATTGGTACATGAGCCGATAAAGATATAGCCTAGTTCAATATCCGCTGGCTTTTGACCAGGCTCCAAGTCCATGTAATTGTAGGCTCTCTCATCATTCATATCCTTAATTTCTGGGAAACTACTGTCAAAGTCAACGCCCATAGCAGGATTGGTTCCCCAGGTCACCATAGGAGCCAAGTCTGAGACATCCATCTGGATAACCTTATCATAAACAGCATCATCATCACTGACAAGGGTCTTCCAGTCGGCAACTGCCTCCTCGAAATCCTCTGGAACACATTCGCGTCCTTTGAGATAATCATAGGTGGTTTGATCTGGATTCATGATTCCCATCTTAGATCCAAACTCGATGGACATATTGCAGATGGTCATTCGCTCTTCCATGCTCAGTGCATCAATCGCTTGCCCACGATATTCCACCACATAGCCAACACCACAGGCAACGCCGTACTTGGCAATCAAGGCTAAAATGAAGTCCTTGGAATAAACTCCCTTTTGTGGAACTCCTGTAAATTCTACCAGCATTTTCTTGGGTTTAACCTGCCAGAGGGTCTGGGTAGCAAAGACATGTTCGACCTCACTGGTCCCAATTCCAAAGGCGATCGCTCCGAAAGCCCCGTGGGTTGCTGTATGGCTGTCTCCACAGACGATGAATTTCCCTGGTTGGGTCCGTCCTGTTTCTGGACCAACCATGTGTACGATCCCTTGTTTTTCAGAACCGTGGGCCGCATGTTCAATCCCAAATTCCTCAACATTTTCAGCTAGCTTATCAATTTGAGCCTTGGAAATCACATCTCGAATATCGTAGATATTGACCGTCGGGACATTGTGGTCAAAGGTTCCAAATGTCAAGTCTGGTCGTCTCAATCTACGACCTGCATCTCGTAATCCTTGAAAAGCCTGAGGACTGGTCACTTCGTGAATATAGTGCTGGTCCACATACATGAGTTGGGGTTGCCCCTCTTCTCCTGTGATGACATGACGGTCCCATAATTTATCAAAAATCGATTTTCCTGCCATCTATTACCTCCAAATAAAATATAAGGCTCCTAGTGTGGTCACCATCCCAAGAAACCAAACCGTTTTAAAGTACCATTTTCGAGTCTTGTGGTGAAAGGTGATTCCTGCTAACCAAGCTCCAAAACCACCACAAGTAAAGGCTAAAATGAGTAAGATTTTCTCTGGGATGCGCC
>CAUTTK010000018.1:0-20767 GCA_963541475.1 uncultured Streptococcus sp.
TCAGAGTTAAGTGACGATAGCCTAGGAGATACACCTGTACCCATGCCGAACACAGAAGTTAAGCCCTAGAACGCCGGAAGTAGTTGGGGGTTGCCCCCTGTGAGATATGGAAGTCGCTTAGCTTTATTCCGCCATAGCTCAGTTGGTAGTAGCGCATGACTGTTAATCATGATGTCGTAGGTTCGAGTCCTACTGGCGGAGTAGTTAATTAAAGGAGGTTTCGACCTCTTTTTGTTTTGTAATTAATAATCGTCTCGCACCTAATGACAAGTGATATTTTTCTTGACGAGATAGGTCTCGGCTACCATCATTTTAGAACAATGATAGCACTTGAATCGACGCTTTCTAAGGAGGATTCTAGTAAGCATATCAGTCGTTTCGAGGTAAGGAATTTTAGAAGGTTTTTGGAAGTCATATTTAGCTATTTATCCATGACAGTTGTGAGATTTAGGTGCAGGATAATCTAGCTTAGCGATAATTTCTTTATGCTTTCCAGCATCCAGATAGTCCAATATTATGATGTTCTTGTCTTTAATGTCAAGCAATTTTGTAATAAAATGTAATTGTTCCATATGATTCTTTCTAATGAGTTGTTTAGTCGCTTTTCATTATAGGTCATATGGGATTTTTTTTACACAAAAATAGGCTTCATAATATCTATAGGGGATTTACCCACTACAAATATTATAGAGCCTTGTCTTTTTCTTAATTATTATGGTGCTTCATTTCTATTCAATCACTTCATAGTTCTGACTCAAGTTCGTTGAAGAACTCTCGAGAAATATTTATTACTATTGAAATAGAGTAGGATAATTTTGTCAATCATTTATAGGAATTTATTTATTTTTAGGGATTTAATAGTTTGTTTTTGATATAAGGTATTTATTCTATTCTGTCAATTTTTCTTATTTTTTATCTTGTTGAGGTTGGTATTTGTACAATTCAGGAATTATTAATGATTAATTAAAATTTTTTGTTAGAATAAGGTCATAAAAAGTAAAGGAGTGTATGCTTATGCTACAAAGTATTTATGATCAGATGACTGATTTCTATGAGAGTATCGAAGAAGAGTATGCTACTTTCTTTGATAATAATTGGGAATGGGAACATTTTCATTTTAAATTTTTGATTTATTATTTAGTTCGATATGGCATTGGGTGTCGTAGGGATTTTATCGTTTACCATTATCGTGTTGCTTATCGTTTGTATCTTGAAAAGATGATAATGAATCGGGGTTTTATTTCTTGTTGAGGTAATTTTAGTAAATTTCCGAACAAACTTACTTTTTCATAGCAATATAACAATAAATAGCTGGTAATTTTTCTAAATCATTTTTTAATAGTTGGAAATAGCAAATCTTTCTATTGTTTCTTCTTGATAAAAAGGCGATTTTTTCTTATAATAAATTGTAAGATATAATTGCAGGTGAGAGTCCTGCCATGTATGTGAGAAAGGAAGAGCCTGAGGGCTCAGACAAGATTATGACTTCAGTTGTTGTTGTAGGTACCCAATGGGGTGATGAAGGTAAAGGGAAGATTACAGACTTCCTTTCAGCGAATGCAGAAGTGATTGCACGTTACCAAGGTGGTGATAATGCAGGTCACACGATTGTGATTGACGGTAAGAAATTTAAGTTGCACTTGATTCCATCTGGGATTTTCTTCCCTGAAAAAATCTCTGTTATTGGGAATGGTATGGTTGTAAATCCTAAATCTCTTGTGAAAGAGTTGAGCTATCTTCATGAGGAAGGTGTGACAACTGATAACTTGCGTATTTCTGATCGCGCGCATGTTATTTTGCCTTACCATATCGAGTTGGATCGTTTGCAAGAAGAGGCTAAGGGCGACAATAAGATTGGTACTACAATCAAGGGAATTGGTCCAGCTTATATGGACAAGGCTGCTCGTGTTGGGATTCGTATCGCAGATCTTTTGGATAAAGATATTTTCCGTGAGCGTTTAGAACGTAACCTTGCTGAAAAGAATCGTCTTTTTGAAAAATTGTATGACAGTAAAGCGATTGCTTTCGATGATATTTTTGAAGAGTATTACGAATATGGTCAACAAATCAAGAAGTATGTGACAGATACATCTGTCATTTTGAATGATGCACTTGATAACGGTAAACGTGTGCTTTTTGAAGGTGCACAAGGTGTTATGCTAGATATAGACCAAGGTACCTATCCATTTGTTACGTCATCAAACCCTGTGGCTGGTGGTGTTACGATTGGTTCTGGTGTTGGTCCAAGTAAAATTGACAAGGTTGTAGGTGTATGTAAAGCCTATACCAGTCGTGTGGGAGACGGTCCCTTCCCAACTGAGTTGTTTGATGAAGTGGGAGAACGTATCCGTGAAGTCGGTCATGAGTATGGTACTACAACAGGTCGTCCACGTCGTGTGGGTTGGTTTGACTCAGTTGTGATGCGTCATAGTCGTCGTGTTTCTGGTATTACTAACCTTTCATTGAACTCTATCGATGTTTTGAGTGGTTTAGATACAGTGAAAATCTGTGTGGCCTATGATCTTGATGGTCAACGTATTGACTACTATCCAGCTAGTCTTGAGCAATTGAAGCGTTGCAAGCCTATCTATGAAGAGTTGCCAGGTTGGTCAGAAGATATTACCGGAGTTCGTAATTTGGAAGATCTTCCTGAGAATGCGCGTAACTATGTTCGTCGTGTGAGTGAATTGGTTGGCGTTCGTATTTCTACTTTCTCAGTAGGTCCTGGTCGTGAACAAACAAATATTTTAGAAAGTGTTTGGTCCTAAGAGATTTTTAAGATTTGTTTAAGATAGGTCGGGTATACTATAGACAGTTACAAGAAGACCTCCTAACTTGTTGTAACAAATATCCTAAACTTTTCTTTTTCATAATAATCTCCCTATAAAGTCACCGCATTCGGTGGCTTTTTTTGTCTTGGGATTCATGATATAATAATAAAATCGACAAGTAGGAAAAGGGAAATTGATGAATTATACAGTTGAAGAAAAAGAAGTCTTTATGAGGGAGGCTTTGAGAGAGGCTGAGATTGCTCTTGAACACGATGAAATTCCAATTGGTTGTGTGATTGTTAAGGACGGGGAAATCATTGGTCGTGGGCATAATGCGCGTGAGGAATTACAGCGAGCGGTTATGCACGCGGAGATTATGGCTATAGAGAATGCAAACTTGAGTGAGGAGAGTTGGCGCTTGCTGGATTGCACACTTTTTGTGACTATTGAGCCTTGTGTCATGTGTAGTGGGGCGATTGGGCTTGCCCGCATTCCAAACGTGGTCTATGGGGCTAAAAACCAGAAATTTGGCGCTGCCGGGAGTTTGTACGATATCTTGACAGATGAGCGTCTTAACCATCGTGTAGAGGTTGAAACGGGAATTTTGGAAGATGAATGCGCAGCTATTATGCAGGACTTTTTTAGAAATAGACGGAAAAAATAATTTTGCTTTTAAAATGAATAGGAATGTGATATAATAAGTAGTGGAGCAACAGTTCTGCGTGAAGCGGGTCAGGGGAGGAATCCAGCAGCCCTAAGCGATTTGAATTGTGTGCTCTTTTTTTCGTGCTTTTTCCGAATAAATAAGATAGAATAATCTAGAATAAATGATAATAGAAAAGAGAAGATGATGAAAATTCGTGGTTTTGAATTGGTTTCTAGTTTTACAGATGAAAATTTATTGCCAAAGCGTGAGACAGCGCATGCGGCTGGTTACGACTTAAAGGTTGCTGTGCGTACGGTTATTGCGCCAGGAGAGATTGTCTTGGTTCCGACAGGAGTTAAGGCTTATATGCAACCGACTGAGGTTCTCTACCTCTATGATCGTTCTTCAAATCCTCGTAAGAAGGGTTTGGTTTTAATTAACTCAGTTGGGGTCATTGATGGGGATTATTATGGAAATCCTGGGAATGAAGGACATATTTTTGCTCAGATGAAGAATATCACAGACCAAGAGGTTGTTCTTGAAGTTGGGGAACGTGTTGTCCAAGCTGTCTTTGCTCCTTTCTTAATTGCAGATGGAGATGCGGCTGATGGCGTTCGAACTGGTGGATTTGGATCGACAGGGCACTAGAATGAAGATTATCTTTGTACGTCATGGGGAGCCAGATTATAGTATGCTTGATAAACTTGAAAATCCGCAACTCTATAGTGGTTTTGGTCGTGATTTAGCACCATTGACAAGAAAAGGTAGCAGTCTGGCAAAAGAAGTTGCTAAAACTGCATGTTTTGGAAAGGCAGAGATTATTATTTCATCGTCTGTGACGAGGGCTTTAGAAACAGCCCATTATATAGCGGTTGAAACAGGATTGGACTTATTTGTAGAGCCGTTTTTTCATGAGTGGCGTCCAGACTTAGATGGCACTAACTCTGATTTAACTAGTGTATTGGTAGCTCATGAATATTATCTAAAACATCAAGGAGGTTTATCTGAAGATTCTCCTTATCGCTATGAAACTGATCTAGAGATGCGTCATCGTTTTTTAAAAGCTTTGGAAAAGTATAAAAATTATAAAACTATTATTATTGTAACTCACGGAATGCTCATGCGCCAATTTGTACCAGACGAGAAGATTGATTTTTGCCAAGTGATTGAATGTGAGATAGAGATATAGAAAGAGGTTTATTATCGCAAAGAAAAAGGCGACATTTGTGTGTCAAAATTGTGGGTATAATTCCCCTAAATATCTGGGACGTTGTCCCAACTGTGGGTCTTGGTCTTCTTTTGTAGAAGAGGTTGAGGTTGCTGAGGTCAAGAATGCGCGTGTGTCCTTGACGGGGGAGAAAAGACAGAAAGAAGAAATTTGCGACCGGCTTGCTGCTTGTCTCTTCTCGTATCTTTGAGAAGCGTCGGGCTTCTTGCTTTACTAATCCAGATTTAAAAGATTTTTTAGAGGAAAACGGTGCTAAAAGCATAGAGTTTATAGGGGTAGATGGCAATGGCTGTGTTAAGGCTTCCATTTTGGCAGCTACCAAGGAGAATTATCAGGTTTCTGTCGATTTGTCTGCTGTCAGAGTTGCCAACCAGAAGAAATTCTCTAAAACACTGAAGCAGTGGCAAGATTGCGGAATCAAGATTGGATAGTTTTATGGGGATCTTAATATGAAAATTATTTTTATCCGTCACGGGGAGCCAAATTACCGTGAGTTAGAGGAGCGTTCTTATACGGGATTTGGGATAGATTTGGCGCCCTTGTCTGAGAAGGGACGGCAGCAAGCTCAGGAACTGAGCACCAATCTTTTACTCCCTTCAGCTGAAATAATCATATCTTCTTCAGTCACAAGAGCTTTAGAAACGGCTTCTTATGTAGTTTGTGCTACGGGACTTCCTTTGAGAGTGGAGCCTTTATTACATGAATGGCAGGTCTATGAAAGTGGCACAGATAATTTTGAAAAAGCTCGTACTATGTTTCTAGAAAATAAGGGGGAGTTACTTCCTAATAGTCCTATTCAATATGAGACAGCTAAAGAGATGAAGTCTCGTTTTCTAGAATGCATGGCTAAGTATCGAGATTACCAGATTGTGATAGTGGTAACTCACAACATGCTTATGCGCCAGTTTGTGCCAAATGAGAAGATTGATTTTTGCCAAGTGATTGAGTGTGAGTTAGAGATATAGAAAGAGGTTTATCATCGCAAAGAAAAAAGCGACATTTGTATGTCAAAATTGTGGGTATAATTCCCCTAAATATCTGGGACGTTGTCCCAACTGTGGGTCTTGGTCTTCTTTTGTAGAAGAGGTTGAGGTTGCTGAGGTCAAGAATGCGCGTGTGTCCTTGACAGGTGAGAAAACCAAGCCCATGAAACTGGCTGAGGTGACTTCAATCAACGTCAATCGAACTAAGACGGAGATGGAGGAATTCAACCGTGTACTTGGAGGCGGAGTGGTACCAGGAAGTCTCGTCCTCATCGGTGGGGATCCTGGAATTGGGAAATCAACCCTTCTTCTACAAGTTTCAACCCAGCTGTCTCAAGTGGGAACTGTTCTCTATGTCAGTGGGGAGGAGTCTGCCCAGCAGATTAAGCTACGAGCAGAGCGCTTGGGAGATATTGATAGCGAGTTTTATCTCTATGCCGAGACCAATATGCAGAGTGTTCGAGCAGAGGTGGAGCGCATCCAGCCAGACTTCCTAATTATTGACTCTATCCAGACCATTATGTCTCCTGAGATTTCAGGGGTGCAGGGGTCTGTTTCTCAGGTGCGTGAGGTGACGGCTGAGCTTATGCAACTGGCCAAGACCAATAACATTGCCATCTTTATCGTAGGTCATGTGACCAAAGAAGGAACCTTGGCTGGGCCTCGTATGTTGGAGCATATGGTGGATACGGTGCTTTACTTTGAAGGGGAGCGTCACCATACCTTCCGTATTCTGAGAGCGGTCAAAAACCGTTTTGGTTCAACAAATGAGATTGGGATTTTTGAGATGCAGTCAGGTGGCTTGGTTGAGGTCCTCAATCCGAGTCAAGTTTTCCTAGAAGAGCGTTTGGATGGAGCAACTGGCTCGTCAATCGTTGTGACCATGGAAGGGACGCGTCCGATTTTGGCGGAGGTTCAGGCTTTGGTAACACCGACCATGTTTGGAAATGCCAAGCGTACTACGACAGGACTTGATTTTAATCGTGCGAGTCTGATCATGGCTGTTTTAGAAAAGCGTGCAGGTCTTCTCTTGCAAAATCAGGACGCCTATCTCAAATCTGCTGGGGGTGTCAAATTGGATGAACCTGCGATAGACTTGGCTGTTGCAGTGGCTATTGCTTCGAGCTACAAAGACAAGCCAACCAATCCTCAGGAATGTTTTGTAGGAGAACTTGGTTTGACGGGTGAGATTCGGCGCGTGAATCGTATCGAGCAACGCATCAACGAAGCTGCTAAACTGGGCTTTACTAAGATTTATGTACCCAAAAATTCCTTGACAGGAATCACTCCACTTAAGGAAATTCAGGTCATTGGAGTGACAACGATTCAGGAGGTTTTGAAAAAGGTCTTTGCATAATCCGTGACAAATCCTCTTAAAAATGATAAGATAGGAGAAATATTTGACTATCAAATTTTCAAGGAGGGAATCGTGTCGTATTTTGAACAGTTTATGCAAGCCAATCAGGCTTATGTTGCCCTACATGGGCAGTTAAATCTGCCACTTAAACCCAAAACCAGAGTAGCTATTGTGACCTGTATGGACTCACGTTTGCACGTTGCACAAGCTCTGGGCTTGGCACTTGGGGATGCTCATATCTTGCGGAATGCAGGTGGTCGAGTGACTGAGGACATGATTCGTTCGCTAGTTATTTCCCAGCAACAGATGGGGACAAGAGAGATTGTGGTGTTGCACCATACAGACTGTGGTGCTCAGACCTTTGAAAATGGACCTTTTCAGGAGTATTTAAAAGAGGAACTAGGTGTCGATGTGTCAGATCAGGACTTTTTACCCTTCCAAGATATAGAGGAGAGTGTGCGTGAGGACATGCAAGCCCTTATCGAGTCTCCTCTAATACCAGATGATGTCATTATCTCTGGTGCCATTTATGATGTGGATACAGGAAGTATGACGGTCGTAGAATTGTAAAAAATTCATTTAGAAAGTGTATGAAGAAAAACAGTATTTTATTTATTTTTATCTTATTGCTATGTATTGGTTTACAGTATGAAACCATCTACTATACGGATGGTTCGATGTCAGGTGCGGAATATGGACTAATGGGAGTTTCTATCTTTCTAGCTCTCTTTTACATGATTCCGGCTCTTTATTTCCTTTTCCGTATTGGGAAAAAATGGGAATTGCCAAAGAAGGCCTTGATCTTGTCTTTATTGGGTGGGATGTTCCTTTCAGGCTGGTTGTCTAGCTTTGCGAATACCTATATCCATGATTTGCTGAGCGTTCTTTTCCCAGATAGTACATTTTTAAATGCCTTTGAAAGTGCTATTGTGGCTCCTTTGGTAGAAGAACCCTTGAAATTATTGCCACTTGTTTTTGTTTTGGCTTTGATTCCTGTACGAAAATTAAAATCTTTGTTTTTACTAGGGATTGCTTCTGGTTTGGGATTCCAAATGATTGAGGATATTGGCTATATTCGTACGGATTTGCCAGAGGGATTTGACTTTACTATTTCGAGAATTTTAGAGCGTATCATCTCAGGTATTGCCTCTCACTGGACTTTTTCAGGCCTGGCTATAGTAGGTGTTTACTTGCTTTACAGAGCCTATAAAGGACAGAAGGTTGGCAAGAAAGAGGGGCTTATTTTCCTAGGTTTAGCCTTGGGAACTCACTTCTTGTTTAATTCTCCTTTTGTAGAATTAGAGACAGAGTTACCACTAGCGATTCCAGTGGTTATGGCTATTACTCTTTATGGTTTTTATCAGGCTTATCGCTTTGTTGAGAAGAACGATGAGATAATGAACTAGAATATTTTTCAAAAGAATGATGCAAGGGTACAAATATGGTGCCCTTCTTTTATTTTTGATTGAAAAATAGTGCAAAAAGCGCTACAATGGTAAATGGAAAATCTTGTGAAAAGCACAAGCGATACATATATACCGGAGGAAATCATGTCTTTTTCTGATTTAAAGCTGTTTGCCCTTTCTTCTAATCAAGAATTGGCAAAACGTGTGGCGCAGGAGATTGGGATAGAGTTGGGGAAATCAAGTGTTCGCCAATTTTCAGATGGAGAGATTCAGGTCAACATCGAAGAATCAATCCGTGGGAAACACGTCTTTATCCTACAATCAACTAGTTCGCCTGTAAATGACAATCTGCTTGAAATTTTGATTATGGTAGATGCTTTGAAGCGTGCGAGTGCAGAATCTGTCAATGTTGTCATGCCTTACTATGGGTATGCACGTCAGGATAGAAAGGCGAGAGCGCGTGAGCCAATCACTTCAAAACTTGTCGCAAATATGCTTGAAGTAGCTGGAGTGGATCGTTTATTGACCATCGACTTGCATGCTGCGCAGATTCAAGGATTCTTTGATATTCCTGTGGATCACTTGATGGGAGCTCCTCTGATTGCGGATTATTTTGAGCGTCGTGGCATGGTTGGTTCTGACTATGTGGTTGTCAGCCCAGACCATGGAGGGGTGACTCGTGCTCGTAAGTTGGCAGAATTTTTGAAAACATCTATTGCTATCATTGACAAACGTCGTAGCGTTGATAAGATGAATACTAGTGAAGTCATGAACATCATCGGTAAGGTTGAAGGCAAGACTTGTATCTTGATTGATGATATGATTGATACGGCTGGAACCATTTGTCATGCGGCAGATGCCCTTGCAGAAGCTGGTGCTGTTGAAGTCTATGCAAGCTGTACGCACCCAGTTCTTTCTGGTCCTGCTATGGACAATATCCAAAAATCAGCTATTAAGAAATTGGTTGTTTTGGATACAATCTATCTTCCAGAAGAACGTTTGATTGATAAGATTGAGCAGATTTCAATCGCTCATCTATTAGGGGATGCTATCGTGCGTATCCATGAAAAACGCCCGCTTTCTCCACTTTTTAGTATTGAGAAAAAGATTTAATGACCAAGCCTGAGATAATTCTCAGGTTTTTTCGTCTCTTTTTCGAATAAATAGATAGTAGCAGTGAATCTAGTAAAATTAGATTTAAAAATGTGCTATAATGAAAGGAGAAGAAATATGACTGTACGTCATCCGGGCATCAGCCCGACCAATGATTTGGTTGCTAAAAAAATCTTCAGCAATCCAGAAATCACTTGTCAATTTATCCGCGATATGCTGGACTTGCCAGCCAAAAATGTGACCATTTTAGAGGGAAGTAACATTCACGTCTTGCCTTCCATGCCATACTCGGCGCAGGATTTCTATACAAGTATAGACGTTTTAGCTGAACTAGACAATGGAACGCAAGTAATTATTGAAATCCAAGTTCATCATCAGAATTTTTTCATCAATCGCCTGTGGGCTTATCTGTGTAGTCAGGTCAATCAAAATCTAGAAAAAATTCGCCAGCAAGAGGGTAATACTCATCAGAGTTACAAACATATCGCACCAGTATACGCTATCGCAATTGTGGATAGCAATTATTTCTCAGATGACCTAGCCTTTCACAGCTTCAGTATGCGCGAGGACACGACAGGTGAGGTCTTAACTATCACAAACAATGGTCAAGAAAACCATCTGGTTAAGATGGCGTTCTTAGAACTAAAAAAATACAGAGAAACCAGCAAAGATAGCATTCGCAAGCCATGGTTGGAGTTTTTTGGGAACAAACCCTTTACCCAGCAACCTGAGCGAGCCATCAGCCAGGCAGACCAACTGCTAGACTACAAGAGCTGGTCCGAGGAGGATAGGAAAATGTTTAGTGAACAACGCAGACGCGAAGAACAAGCCTTGTTAGCACAGGACTATGCCTTGGAACAAGCTGAAGAAAGAGGATTAGAACGTGGTATTGAACAAGGTCTAGAGCGCGGCCTTGAACGTGGCCGTGCTGAGGGGATTGAACAAGGACTGGAACAAGGACTGAAACGTGGACGAGCAGAGGGGATCGAAGAGGGATTAAAAGTAGGTCTAGTAAATCTCGTTCGTCAAGGCCTTCTGACTTCAGAGGTTGCTAGCCAGCAGTTGAGAATGACTGTCGCTGAGTTTGAAGAACTATTGAAAGAGCATCGCAAATAAGAACTAAAAAATACAGAGAAACCAGCAAAGATAGTATTCGCAAGCCGTGGTTGGAGTTTTTCGGTAATAAGCCCTTTACTCAGCAACCTGAGCGAGCCATCAGCCAAGCAGACCAACTGCTAGACTACAAGAGCTGGTCCGAGGAGGACAGGAAAATGTTTAGTGAACAACGCAGACGCGAAGAACAAGCCTTGTTAGCGCAGGACTATGCCTTGGAACAAGCTGAAGAAAGAGGATTAGAACGTGGCCTTGAACGTGGTCGTGCAGAGGGTCGTGAACAAGGACGAGAAGAAGGCATTGAAGAGGGATTAAAAGTAGGTTTAGTAAATCTAGTACGTCAAGGTCTTCTAACACCTGAGGTTGCGAGTGAGCAATTGGGCATGTCAGTAGCTGAGTTTGAGTCATTGCTATGAGCTCACACCTTAGTTATAGTAGAAGGTTAATGAAATGGCGAGTTAATTCCAAAATACTTGCCATTTTTGCTTGACATTTGATAGGGGTTATAGGATAATACCATAGAAGTGAGTTCTGTCTAACTATCTATGTGGATTAGATATGAGAGATTTGACTCAGGGTTTAAGAAATTTGTGAGATTTTCACTTGGAAGACACGGTATTTGAAGGGTATTTCATCTCACAAAGGTGTTTTTTTAACCTTTTTTGAAAAAATAGCTGAAAAGTTTAAAAAATTGAAGAAAACCCTTGACAAATCCTGCAAATATTTATATACTGTATGGTAGTAAGATAGTCTTACGAAAAAATATTTTAAAGAAAAACAAAGGAGATAAAACGATGAAAAAAGTTTTATTGACAAGCGCAGTCGCACTCGCAGCATTTGGTGCTGTACAAGCTGTTTCAGCTGAGGATTATACAGTTGATTACAACAAACAACAACAAGCTGAAGCTGATGCTGCAGCTAAAAAAGTAGCAGAAAAGGCAGCTCAGAAAGCAGCAGAAATTACAGCAGCTTTGCAACCAAAAAATAGAGCAGTTCTTGAGACTTATAATAAGTTTCAAGAAGCAGAAAAAGCTTATTCTACTGTAGAAGCACGTCTTCGTGCAGTTCAAGATGAGTTGACAAAACTATATCTTGCTTCAAAAACAATTGCAGATATCGAAGGCGATCTTACTCAGTTTGATAAATATCTAGATGCTTCACAAAAAGCTTTGCAAGTAGCTGAGAAGTTTGTTGACGGATATGCTGAATACACAGATGAAAATGGTGTTACAGTACCTACAACTGTGAAGGCTCTTGAGGATGTACTTAAACAAAAAGGAGACGAGAAAAAAGCTGCTGATAAAGAGTTAGCAGAAGCAGATTTGGATTTAACAAGTGCTCGTCAAGCTGGTCAAAAAGATCCTGCTAAATTAAAAGCACTTGAAGATAGATTTAAAGAAGCTGAAAAGAAATCAAAAGATGCAGGTAAAGAACTTGCAACTGCGGAAAAACGTTACAAAGAATCTGTTGCAAAACAAGATGCTTCAATTGTTGAAGTAGCAGAAATTACTGCTCGTATTGCTGCAATTCAAGCAAAACAATCTAATGACGCTGTTGGTTATGGTCGTGCAGTTGCAGGATTAGATCGCAAACTTAACGAAAAAGAAGCAGAAAAAGAAAAACTTATTGCAGAAGTAGGAACAGCTCGTGGAACTCGTGATAGTGCTAAGGTCGCATTTGAAGCAGCTGAAAAAGCAGCAAAAGTAGCTTATGCTGAGTATGGTTTGACATATAATCTTGATTCTATCACTGCATCTAATGATGTTCCAAGCCAAGTAAAAGTTGGTTGGGTTAAAGATGATAAAGGACAATGGAGTTATGTTGTCAATACAAAAGGTCAAAAAGCTACTGGTTGGCAATTAGTTGATGGTGCATGGTACCACTTTAACGCTGAAGGCGTAATGCAAAAATGGTGGGTTAAAGATGGTAACACTTGGTACTACCTAAACGGTTCAGGTGTAATGCAAACTGGTTGGTTGCAAGACGGTGGTAAATGGTATTACCTTGAAAACTCAGGTGCTATGAAAGCTGACCAATGGTTTGAAGTTGGTGGTAAATGGTACTACGTTGACGGTTCAGGTGCCCTTGCAGTAAATACTACTGTAAATGGTTACACTGTAAACGGAAACGGTGAATGGGTTTAATTTTAAATAGTTAAATCATAACAGGAGAGAAATCTCCTGTTTTTTTGGGTTCTTTGTCAACTGTAGTGGGTTGAAGAAAAGCTAAGCTCGAGAAAGGATAAATTTCGTCCTTTCTTTTTTGATATTCAGAGCTATAAAAATCCGTTTTTTGAAGTTTTCAAAGTTCCGAAAACCAAGGCATTGCGTTTGATAAGTTTGATGAGATTATTGGTCGCTTCTAATTTGGCATTAGAATAGGGTAACTGAAGGGCATTGACGATTTTCTCTTTGTCCTTTAGAAATGTTTTAAAGACAGTCTTAAAAAAAAGACAGTCTTAAAAAGAGGATAAACCTTCTTTAGATTGTCCTCAATAAGTCCGAAAATTTCTCAGACTCTTTATTCTGAAAGTGAAAAAGCAAGAGTTGATAGAGATGATAGTGGTGTTTCAAGTCTTCTGAATAGCTCAAAAGCTTGTCTAGGATTTCTTTATTCGTCAAGTGCATACGAAAAGTAGGGTAATAAAAAGGTTTATCGCTGAGTTTCCGACTATCTTGTTGGATGAGTTTCCAGTAGCGTTTGATAGCCTTGTATTCATGGGATTTTCGCTCAAATTGATTTATGATTTGGGCACGAACACGACTTATAGCACGGCTTAAGTGTTGAACAATGTGAAAAGCCAGCGTCTTTGGGAGCTGGCTGGTAATTTTGGCTTATAGCACTAGTACAAACCATCCGTTAGATGGCTGGTTGTGATTTAGAAGCTAGTTTTTGTCTGGCCTCTTTTATACAACTTTTTACCAATTATTTTTTAATCTAAATTATTAAAGTTGTCTAATTCTATACGTAATTTTGATTCAATATTCTCTAAATTTTTTAAAATATCACTATTATTTTCTTTAATCGTACTTGCAAGTTTTGAAACAAGATACAGTTCATCCTCTATTTTTCCTTTAAGGATTTTAGTTTGATTTTTCGTTTTCATATCTAATTCTTTTTTTATTAGAGAAATTGAAATACTCATAAATACTGAAAGAATAATTAAACAAATCAATGTTAGTATGATAAGTTTTATCCAAAAAGGCAAATTCTTAATCCAAACATAATCATTAAGTGGAGTAAAAGAATTTAAATTACTTTATTCTAGTATAATTACAGCAGCATACTCAGAAATATATATGATATTAAATAGTAATTTTGTAACCGCTCCTATTTTAGTTAGTTCCTTCTTTTTCTCATTTTCAGTTTCAGCCTCTACAAATTTAAAAATATTATCAATTACATAGTTTATACCAACTCCTACCCCAATTGTATAAAATGTTTTAATTGAGTCTGATAAATTTGTAACACTTCCCGTACTAATAAGCAGTGTAGGAAAAATAATAAAAAATATAGCTAAAAAATAAATAAATAATCCAAATGGTTCATTTTTATAAGCATTTCTTAAAGTTTTTATTCCTATAATCGTACAAATTATAAAGTACACCAAAAAATATAAACTATAAAATAAAGCAAAATTTTTCTGAATTATATATTGTAAGAATAAGAAGAATGAATAAAATCAGAGTTGCAACTAAAAAAATTTTCTCATATGAAAAAATTCTTTTATATTTTTTATTTTGCATAACATAAACCTTTCATTAATGAATGTTTAATTTAAATCGTATATAGAAATTAATTAAATGTCCATATACGATTTAAACTGCATTTCAAATTAAGACACTTCTACTTTAATCCATTGCCTATTATATTTAATTTACTAATAAAAAGAGTATTGCTTTTTAGTATAGAATCTTTATAACTATAGTATATATAATATAGCACTTTATTGTTCTCGAATAAGTTTATTATCTTCTCTCAGTATTTTATTAATGTCCATAGTTTTTCTGGAACCATTTTTACCAACAATAACTGATAGGTCTTTTATATTAGTAGTGTATGGACCATATTTTTAGTTCCAAGAATGCCATCTTGACTAGATGGTTTCCTTGATCGTTGGTGCTAGTCTTACAACAAGGTCTCAAACTCAGTGACGGTCATGCCCAGCTGTTGACTGGCAACCTCTGAAGTCAGAATGCCTTGACGAACGAGATTTACTAGACCTACTTTTAATCCCTCTTCGATACCCTCTGCTCGTCCTCGTTCCAGTCCTTGTTCAATCCCCTCAGCACGGCCACGTTCAAGGCCACGCTCTAGACCTTGTTCAATCCCCTCAGCCCTAGCAGTTTCCAAGGCATAGTCATGAGCGAGTAAGGCTTGTTCTTCTCGCATACGTAGTTGGCTAAACATTTTCCTGTCCTCCTCGGACCAGCTCTTGTAGTCAAGCAGTTGGTCTGCCTGGCTGATAACTCGCTCGGGTTGTTGGGTAAAGGGTTTGTTCCCGAAAAACTCCAACCATGGCTTGCGAACGCTATCCTTGCTGGTTTCTCTGTATTTTTTTAGTTCTAGGAAAGCCATCTTGACCAGATGGTTTTCTTGTCCATTGTTTGTAATTGTTAAAGCCTCACCTGTCGTATCCTCTCGCATACTAAAGCTATGGAAAGCTAAATCATCTTGAAAATAATTACTGTCCACAATAGCGATAGCGTATACTGGTGCGATGTGTTTATAACTCTGGTGTGTATCACCTTCTCGTTGACGAATTTTTTCAAGGTTTTGATTGACCTGACTGCACAGGTAAGCCCATAAACGATTAATGAAAAAATTCTGATGATGCACTTGAATTTCAATGATAACTTGTGTGCCATTGTCCAACTCCGCCAAGACATCAATACTAGTATAGAAATCCTGCGCCGAGTAGGGCAGGGAAGGCAAGACGTGAATGTTGCTTCCCTCCAAAATGGTTACATTTTTGGCTGGTAAGTCTAGCATATCGCGGATAAATTGACAAGTGATTTCTGGATTGCTAAAGATTTTCTTAGCAACCAAATCATTGGTTGGGCTAATGCCCGGATGTCTTAGAATCATCCTTTTCCTCCTCTTATTATACCACAGTTTTAAATCTAGGTTCCCTAGATTCACTGCTACTATCTATTTATTTGGAAAAAGTGTGAAAAATATTGGGTATGGCTCTTCCTAATGGTATTTTTTGGTGCTTTCCTTTATAATGGGTGTATGGATAAGAAAAAATTATTATTGATTGATGGGTCTTCTGTTGCTTTTCGGGCGTTTTTTGCGCTCTATCAGCAGTTGGACCGTTTTAAGAATGCGGCTGGTTTGCATACCAATGCGATTTATGGCTTTCAGTTGATGTTGAGCCATTTGTTGGAGCGGGTTGAGCCGAGTCATATTTTGGTGGCTTTTGATGCGGGAAAGACGACCTTCCGTACAGAGATGTATGCGGACTATAAGGGTGGTCGTGCTAAGACTCCTGATGAGTTTCGTGAGCAATTTCCTTTCATTCGTGAGTTGCTGGATCATATGGGGATTCGCCACTATGAGTTGGCTCAATATGAGGCGGATGACATCATTGGGACGCTGGATAAGCTAGCTGAGCAGGATGGTTTTGATATTACCATTGTCAGTGGGGACAAGGACTTGATTCAGCTGACGGATGAGCATACGGTGGTTGAGATTTCTAAGAAAGGTGTGGCTGAGTTTGAGGCCTTTACGCCGGACTATCTCATGGAAAAAATGGGTCTCACACCGACTCAGTTTATCGATCTCAAGGCGCTTATGGGAGATAAGTCGGATAATATCCCTGGGGTGACCAAAATCGGTGAAAAGACGGGTATCAAACTCTTGATGGAGCATGGCTCACTCGAGGGGATTTATGAGAATATCAATGGGATGAAGGCTTCTAAGATGAAGGAAAATCTCATCCATGATAAGGAACAGGCCTTTTTGTCGAAAACACTGGCGACCATTGATACCAAGGCACCGATTGAGATTGGTTTGGAGGATGTGGTCTATAGTGGTCCAGATGTTGAAAATCTTGGGAAGTTCTATGATGAGATGGGCTTCAAACAGCTCAAGCAGGCTTTAAATGCATCGTCAGCTGATGTGGCTGAGAGTTTGGACTTTACTATCGTTGACCAAGTCAGTCAAGACATGCTGAGTGAAGAGTCTATCTTCCATTTTGAGCTTTTTGGTGAGAATTACCATACAGAGGATTTGGTTGGATTTGCCTGGTCTTGTGGGGATAAGCTTTATGCTACAGACAAGCTTGAACTTTTGCAAGAGCCTACTTTCAAGGATTTTCTAGAAAAAACACCTCTGAGAGTGTATGACTTTAAGAAGGCTAAAGTTCTCTTGAATCGTTTTGGTGTGAATTTGCAGGCGCCTGCTTTTGACAGCCGTTTGGCTAAATACCTTCTTTCGACTGTGGAGGACAATGAAATTGCGACCATCGCGAGTCTTTATGGTCAGACTTATTTGGTTGATGATGAAACTTTCTACGGTAAGGGTGTCAAGAGAGCCATTCCTGTACGTGAGAAATTCTTAGAACACTTGGCGCGTAAGCTTGCTGTTTTGGTCGAAACAGAGCCTATTTTGCTTGAAAAACTCAGTGAAAATGGGCAATTAGAGCTTCTTTATGATATAGAGCAACCTCTTGCCTTCGTCCTTGCTAAGATGGAAATTGCTGGGATTAGGGTCAAGAAAGAAACCTTACTTGAGATGCAGGATGAAAATGAGCTTGTTATTGAAAAACTGACTCAAGAGATTTACGAACTGGCTGGTGAGGAGTTTAATATCAATTCTCCTAAGCAGTTGGGCGTCCTTCTCTTTGAAAAATTGGGTCTTCCTCTAGAATACACTAAGAAAACTAAAACGGGTTACTCGACAGCGGTGGATGTGTTGGAGCGTCTGGCTCCTATTGCTCCGATTGTTAAGAAAATTCTCGACTACCGTCAGATTGCTAAGATTCAGTCTACTTATGTGATTGGCTTGCAGGACTGGATTTTGGCTGATGGCAAGATTCATACTCGCTATGTTCAGGATTTGACCCAGACCGGGCGTTTGTCTAGTGTGGATCCAAACTTGCAAAACATCCCTGTGCGTTTGGAGCAGGGGCGTCTCATTCGTAAGGCTTTTGTACCTGAGTGGGAGGATAGTGTGTTGCTCAGCTCGGACTATTCGCAGATTGAATTGCGCGTTTTGGCGCATATTTCTAAGGATGAGCACTTAATTAAAGCCTTTCAAGAGGGGGCAGATATCCATACTTCGACAGCCATGCGGGTCTTTGGTATTGAACGTCCTGAGGATGTGACTGCAAACGATCGTCGTAATGCCAAGGCAGTTAACTTTGGAGTGGTTTATGGAATTTCAGATTTTGGTTTGTCTAATAATCTGGGCATCAGCCGTAAGGAGGCTAAAGCCTACATTGATACCTACTTTGAACGCTTCCCAGGTATTAAAAACTACATGGATGAAGTGGTGCGTGAGGCGCGTGATAAGGGCTATGTAGAGACCCTCTTCAAGCGTCGTCGTGAGTTGCCAGATATCAATTCGCGCAACTTTAATATTCGTGGTTTTGCGGAGCGGACTGCTATCAACTCCCCTATTCAGGGTTCGGCAGCAGATGTTCTTAAGATTGCCATGATTCAGCTAGACAGGGCTCTGGTTGAAGGTGGTTATCAGACTAAGATGCTTCTGCAAGTGCACGATGAAATCGTCCTTGAAGTGCCTAAATCTGAACTAGCAGAGATGAAAAAATTGGTGAAACAAACTATGGAAGAAGCCATTCAACTCAGTGTTCCTCTTATCGCAGATGAAAATGAAGGGGCAACCTGGTACGAGGCTAAATAAAAAGGGGGCTAGTCCTCCTTTTTTGTAGTAGAATTCTGCAAGCCTTTTCAAATTGTGCTATACTGATGAAAAAGGAGGATTTCTATGAGTCAAGAATTTATCAATCCAAGTGATGGCGTGATTCGTCAGTATCTAGCAACGAGTAAAACCCTTGCTGTAGTGGGGTTATCAGACCGTGAGGAAACAACCAGCAATCGAGTGACCAAGGAAATGCAGGTTCGGGGTTATAAAATTATCCCCGTCAATCCCAAGGCGGCAGGTGGTGAGATTTTGGGTGAAAAGGCTTATGCTAGTCTAGCAGAGATTCCTTTTCCTGTAGATATTGTCAATGTTTACCGTCGCAGTGAATTTTTGCCAGATGTGGCGCGTGATTTTCTCAAGGCTGATGCTAAGATTTTTTGGGCACAGCTGGGACTTGAAAGTCTAGAAGCGGAAGAAATCTTGCGTGCTGGTGGATGCGATGACATTGTGATGAATCGCTGTATCAAGAGAGAACATACACGCTTGATTGAGGAAGCATAAGAAAAAGGTAGCTGGTGGGCTACCTTTTGTGTTATACTCAATGAAAATCAAAGAGCAAACTAGGAAACTAGCCGCAGGCTGCTCAAAACACTGTTTTGAGGTTGTAGATGAAACTGACGAAGTCAGCTCAAAGCACGGCTTTGAGGTTGCAGATAAAACTGACGAAGTCAGTAACCATACCTACGGCAAGGCGAAGTTGACGTGGTTTGAAGAGATTTTCGAAGAGTATTAGAAAATGCCGATAAGGGTCTGCATCCCGAGACTGGTGAGGATGATGGCAATCCAGCAGATGGCTCCGAGAACAATGGATTTTCCGCTAGATTTGACCATAGCGATCAGATTTGTTTTGAGACCGATAGCACTCATGGCCATGATAATGAGGAATTTGGAGAGTTGTTTGAGAGGGGTAAAGAAACTACTGGACACACCAAGAGAGGTCAGTAGGGTGGTTAGAAGAGATGCAAGGATAAAGTAAAGGATAAAAAGTGGGAAGACTTTTTTCAGTTGCAGGCCTTGCTTATTTTCTTGTTGGTGCCTTTGCCAGTAGGAGAGAAAGAGAGTGATGGGGATGATTGCTAAGGTCCGCGTGAGTTTGACAATGGTTGCGGATTCGAGGGTATTGGTCTGGTAAAGACTATCCCAAGCGCTAGCTGTGGCGGTTACAGAGGAGGTATCATTGACCGCAGTTCCTGCAAAGAGGGCGAAGCCATCATTGGATAGATGAAGCCAGGTTCCTAGAGTCGGAAAGATCAGTGCAGCCAGGACATTGAAGAAAAAGATAACGGAAATGGCTTGGGCTACTTCCTTTTCCTTGGCATGGATAACAGGTGCTGTTGCTGCAATGGCAGAACCACCACAGATCGAAGAACCCACTCCAATCAAGGTAGCCAGTTTTGTATCCAGTGCAAAGAAGCGCTGGAAGAGGTAGGCAACAATCAAGGCTATTGAAATGGTGGACAGGATGACAGGGAGAGAAGATTGCCCAACTGCGAAGACTTGCGAGATATTGAGACCAAAACCAAGCAAGATAACGGCATACTGGAGCAGTTTTTTAGAACTAAAGGTCAATCCAGCATCCAGTTGTTTATAAGGCGAGAGAAAGGGATGGAGAAGCATGCCTATGAAAATCGCAAAAACGGGCGCGCCAATGACAGGGAAGAATCCTCCTAAGTACCAAGATAGGATAGAAATGAGAAGGCAGGCCAAGATGCCTGCTCCATTTTTTGATAGAAATGACATAAAAACCTCCAAATAGAATCTGTTACCATTATAGACCTGTAAATAGGAAAAGTAAAATAGAAAGTGGGTCCTAATAATTATTTGACAAGTAGTGCTAATTATGTAATAATAATCTTACAAGAACTGTAACGAAGTCTTGGCAAAAACAAAAATACCAGAGCTCCACCTCTGGTATTTCTTTTTGTCCAGTTACATTAAAACTAAACTCAGGTTATATTTTTTTGTCGCGCTTATCTAACCACTTTCTGACTATCCACTCAGAAATGACATTACCGATAATAGTAATCAGTAACGGTGCTAGAATAGTTGTAACGAAGATTATCAAAACCTCAATACTCGTCGAAAATCTCATGATACGTTGTCATCTTCGGCTTACCTAACTTTAGTTATGCTTTCACCTCGATTCCTAGTCTCATGAGATTTTCATTGAGTATTCTAAAAACATAGTGTTGTAATCAATTTAAATTAACATACTTCAATTTGTTATGCTAGCGTTATTCTATCATGTATTTTTGCGGTC
>CAUTTK010000019.1:0-20763 GCA_963541475.1 uncultured Streptococcus sp.
TTATAGCACATTTGAAATGCGTTTACAAATAGTTGTCATTGCTTTTCAATAGTTGTGTTTTTGCTTATTTTTCTGTAAAATCATTTCCATTAATTGCTATCGTTTTTTAAAATCGTATTCATCATCGTATTCATTTTCATACTCATATTTGCCCGTATAGTTGAGAAAGTGTCAGTTTATTTCTAAATAGTTTACAAAAGGATCAGTGAGTAATTTCACTGTTTTTATTTTTAACAAAACACCGTTTTTGTCAATAATTCACCACATTTTTCTCTCTCTATTCTTCAATTAAGCGCTTTTTTGAACAATAGGATTGTAATTCCTGTTTCTAATCGTTCAAAATGCGTGTTTTTGCAAAATAGAAAACCGTGACAATTATCACGGTTCCTGTTTATACCCATATTCGATTTCAGCTTCACGGCGAATTTTAGCAGCTTCTTCCAGATAGACGCTACTGCCTAAATATTTTGATTTTTTGTCAACATTGATATATACAACGTATCTCTTTTTACGTTTGTTGTAGTAGACGCCTCGAACGCCAGTGGTGCTTTTAGCTGTTGGTTTATTGGTCCTTAAAGATTCAGGGTCACTGATTTCAGCCATTCGCTCTTTTGTACTGCGTTTTTGCTTGCAACCACAACTAGAATATCGCTCTATCTGATTGCTTTGTAATTCGATGTAATTTCCGCAATGCTTGCAAACGCAATTCCAGTAGACGCGTTGATTTTTCGAGTACGCTCTATCGATAACCTTGAAATTATCTGTTTCAGTATTCGTCAAATCCTTGAAGCGTTCATGCTTTTTCTCGTCGTTCAAGCACCCACAAGAGACTACTGAACCGTTTTTTAAATGATCAGTGCGAACGTGAGTCATTTTACCACATTCACAAAGACAATGCCACAACACTTTGCCACTTTTTGTTCTTGTTCCGTCGTCACCAAGGACGGTCAGACGACCGAAAAGCTGGTTTGTTAAATCATCTTTTACCATATTTTGCTCTTTATGCTGCTACTTCCATGTGCAAATTTACTGCACGCATAGCTAGTGACCAAACACTTGTTCCTGGCCAAGCTTCTTTTTCCATGTTTTCAACGTTTGTCATTTTTGTGTAAGCATCCATTTCAAACGCAACACCCAATTTCTTGCAAGCCCAGTCCCACGCTTTGACTTCTTCAGACGTTTCAGCATTAGCGTATTTTTGGTTTACACGTTCAACTACTTCTTTTTCACGACCCCAAGCTTCTTTCAAGCAAATAGCAAATGTTTTTTCACCTTCCCATTCCATCCAACCAAGATGTTCAAAATCTGCAAGTATGATGTCATCGTTGTTAAACAAGTTCCAAGCGTCTTTCATGATTCCTGATTTGTCATAAGCTACTTTTTTCATTTTTGTTTTCCTCTTTTTTGTTTTATTTATCTTACAAGTATAGCATATAACATTTGTTATATGCTGTCAATAGAAAACACAAAAAAATTTAAAGTTTTTTTATTTTAGAAAGTACTTTCAAAGAAAATAAAAAAAGCCTTGGAATTGGCTTTTAAGACGTTTCCTGCATTTGGTTTGCAAGTTCGGTTAATTTGTGCCCAGTCTCGATTGTGAGGTTCTCGACCTTTCTTTTCCCTTTCACTAGAGCTGAAATTGTTGGCTGGGCAACACCGCTCAGTTTCGAAATCTGATAACCACTGGCATTTTTCAATAGCCATTCGATTTGCTTTGTATCTACTTTCATGGTATACTCTTTCTAAGGCTGATTACTCTGTCAGCCATTTTATCTTACAACCCCCTCATTTTTTGAGGGGGTATTTTTATTGTTATTTTCCAAATCGCGCTACGAAAAGTCTGTGATATAATTCGATATCTTCTCTTGTAACATCAAGCAATTTTCCGTGTGATTTCTTCACATCAACATATTTAGCGAGTTCTTCCACATCGCGCATATTGCTGATGTCATATCCTGCATACAACAAGCCATAAAGTGCACTGTGAATTTCTTGCAAATTATTATCAGGAAATTCAACTATCTTTTTAGAAAGGTTGAACATTTTAGTTGATGTTCCAGCCTCGTTGCGAATCGCATTTGTGTAGCGTTGTCCAAGAATCATGTGTCCGTTTTTCATTGTAAGTTCCTCCGTTTTTGTTTTATTTATCTTACAAGTATAGTATATAACATTTGTTATATATTGTCAACACTTTTCTTCGACTTTTTTAAAATTTTTTGCTAAACAAAAAATGCGCCCGAATCGGGCGCCACCTTATAAAAAGGTTGTGTGCGGTTAAACCTTATTCTCACTGTTCGAGAACTAAAATACAACCTGTCTAAATTATACTACGATAGTTCCAAAATAGCAACAAAAAAACCGCAAGCCTGAGCCTGCGGTAGATAAACATTTTAGAAAAGTTTTCCTTTCATTTTATTTTTTTTATTATTTAGTGGTAATCAAGCCTTCTGGCTCAACTGTGAATTCTGGCTTATCTGCCATTGTACCGTCTGGTTTAATGTAATACCAGCCTGTTCCGTCTGCGGACTGGATAAAGGCATTAGATACCATAGCACCTTCTTTAGCGTCTAGGTAGTACCAAGTCAGCTTATGTTTAATCCAACCAGTGACCATCTTGCCTTCTTCATCGAAGTAATACCAAGCATTATTGATACGAGCCCAGCCAGTTACCATAGATCCTGAATCCGTGAACCAGTACCAAGCGTCATTGTAGTTCAACCATGTACTGCGTTTCATGAAACCTTTATCGTCGAAATAGTACCAAACATCGTTGATTTTCTCCCACTTGTCTGTTGGGTATGAGCCGTCTTCACGAACCCACCACCAACCGTACTGATTTTGTTGCCAGCCTGTTTCGACTTCTTCAGGAGGCACTATATACCCAACGATTTCACTTACAGAACGCTCATTGTAGCGACAAGGGCCACCTACTTCAAGGTAGTCCCAGTTGCCATCGATGTTCTGCTCAATCGTCTTGATAGTATTTCCGTCTGAGTCCTCATAGACCAGCCCTGTATGTCCATAGTTGACACCGTCGCCAGCTACATAGGATTTCACGAAGAACCAACCAGCCTTTGGATAGTCAGCGTCATACACGACTTTCAAGCCTTGTGAACGTGCTGACTCAAGCAAGTCATAAGCATTCCCCCACAGCGTCACGCCGTACCAATGACGTAGCCCGTAACAAGGCACGTCGGCACATTGAAAGCCATAAGCTCCATCATTATCCACTCCATCGCCAGAATTGGCCTTGTCGATGAAGAATTGAATCATTTCTTGTTTTTTAGACATACTTACTGTCCTTTCCAAGCGTCATTCATCTGCTTCACTGCTGATTCTACGAATGTATCTAAGTCCTTGTCAGTCATGCTGATGTTGTATTTTGTAAGCTCAGCTCGGACTTTATCACGAGCCTGTTCCAGCTTTTCATCTCCCTTATAGCCTGTTTCAGTTGCTACCTGCTCAACGGCATTGACTGCGTTCTTAGCTAAGATTTCAGCGATTTTTACAGCTTTTTCTCCACCTTTTCGTAAAAGATAGTCTTTTACTGCCTTTACAATACCGCCTACTGCTACTGCTAAAAATCCTGTCGCAAAAGCGATAATGAATTCATTAAATTGTGTCATGTGTTTTTCCTTTCTATTATGGCAATGTTGTTGGCCATGCTTCATCTGTCAAGTATGAGATGGTACTTACACGGATATCTCCGATATCTCGGTCAGTAGGTACAGGGTTTAAGAACTGAAATCTTAAATGATTTTGGTCTTCATATCCTCCCAAATACCATGTTCCGTAAATAATTCCATTGTCATTGTATATATTCCCAATCAATGACGATGAGGTCCTAAACCCTGTTGGTATTGCATTAAAATGTAATATGAAACAATTTCTTTCGCCGTCAGATCCCTGATAAGAATAACCTTGACCACCTCGTCTCACAATTCCAAACCAGCCCCATTGAAGTCCTCCAAATTGATAAGCCACTAGGTTATTAACCCGTCTTATTTTTACGAATGAGTTCCCTAATTTTGAAGTGATGTTCAATGTTTTCCAACCAGTATCACCAATCAGAACCCTCCAACCAATGTTACCACTCCCACTCTCTTTAATCCATTTAAGAGCGCCGTTGGTCACGTTGACATCTACATAGGTCGTCCCTATTTCGGCCGTTATACGGCCTTCTGGTGAGCCTGTACCACGGATTTCATGCCCTACATTGTCTGGTATCGGCAGAGTGACATTATTACCACCAGCGATACCGAGGGTATTTCCTGTCAAGGTCAGCCTTGGTTCAGGCTTTTGGTTCAGCGCCTTGATATCCTTACCGACGACATAAGCTAATTCGTCAAAATTATTAGAATATTGATGAGCCATACAATCACGCTTTCGCAGCGTTATAGGTTGCGACCAAATCAAGGTTTGCAAATTCGTCGATACGACGACCTAGGTCAGCAAGTTTCTGCACAACTGCGCCTTCGGTATCTCCACTCATTGCAGCAATCTTCTCAGCGATTTCTTTTAGTGTATTGAGGTTTTCAGGGACTCCTTCGCCCAGAATATCATTCTTAACTGCGGTTTTAGCCTGCTCGATAGCCTGCATTAACGTATCGTTGTCAATCTTTGTACCGATTAAGTGCAACATTAACTTGTTATCTTCTCCCAAAGTGCGGGCAAATTCTGTTAATTTTGTTGTGTCCATTTGTTTAAACCTTTCCTAAATTGTAATAAAAAAGCAGGTCTGGAATTTCCTGACATGCTCCAGTCTCGCTTGCAGGTCTTTCTGCAAGTTGTTTTTTTACTTCTTTTTCGATGTCTAACTCCTTCAAAGTGTAGACATCTTCCGTAACCAATTCTTTATCTGAGTCTTCAATTTCAATATAAGTATCTCTATCGCTTGGGAAGATATACCCTCCGACCGAGATTTCTACTCGGTATTTTCCGCTTGGTAGAATACTGTCTAAATTGAAATTGACAGAATGGCTAGTGACGGGAGCAGTTGTCTTCCACCTTCGTTGTCCCTTTGTCAGAGTAACAACCGCATCTTGACCCTCAAATAAGGTCATAACACGGTAATTCTCGTCTAACAATTCAAACCCAAAAGTAGAAGACAAATCCCCTTGTTTAACAAGGTCGCCACCATCAATTCGAGCCAAATTGGTTGTATTAACTCTGTGGTTGTTACAACCCATTCTGCGCCCCTTTCTAATCATCTATTAAGATGCCTTCTTTGATATCCAATTTTTCAAAATCGCTGAATAAACGGTCTATGTAGCCATTGCCTCCTAGAGTTTTATAGCTTTTATGCATACTTTCTACTAGGGAAAATTCATCTCTAGAGGTATACCCTCTATTAATAGCTCGTCGCATATCACGGTCAAGGCGCAACTTCATGGTATTTAGATGCGCCTCATCGTGAATTTTTAATTTTTCTTGCACTTCGTCGATTTTGGAATTGCTATCTTTAGCGGTAGTCTGGACATCTTTAATCTGTTTCTTAACATCGGTTAGTTCCGAAACGATTTTCTCCGTCTCTTCTTTGGCTTTTTTCGGCAATTTGTAGCTAAGCCAAGCGATAATAATCGGTGAAGCCGATGGTAGCACGTTCATGAAGAAATGTTCTATCTGTTGTAAGACGTCCATAGTTACCCCCCGTTATTAGTTAGGTGCAACTGTTGTAGCAGAAGGTTCTGTTATTGTTGGAGTCACGGTAGCTGTTGTAGAAACTGCAGCTGCTGGTGCGGCAGTTGTAGGGGCATTTTGTTCTTGAGGCTCGTACTTCCATGCTGCGCCTGTTCCGTCCATTTCAAGACGACCGTTACGGGCAAAGTCGCTGACAGGTTCACCGTTGTAAGTAAATTCCTTGTTCAACTGAACCAAGATACGCTTGCCTTCGCCATCAACCTCAACATGCGCTGGGTCTTCAATAGCAATTAAATCATTTGCCATATAACGTTTACCAATTTCTGCAGTTGGAATTAAATCTGCCAAAATTTTGTATGTTGTACCGTAAGGAATAACCTTACCAGTTACCAAAGCTAACACTAAGGCATGGCTGATTTTACCAAAACGGTCAGCTTCTTCTTTATTCTTCTGAACAGTCTGTTCTGTAGCTGTCTGTTTGGCTTCTGTCTGAGCCAATTTCTGCTCTGTCTGATCCAATTTAGCTTGTGTTTCTTGCAACTTAGTTTGCGCTTGCACAATCGCACTTGTTGGGTCTAATTCTGCACGTAGAATCTCTTTGACTGCTTCAATGAGCGTTTCATCCGTATCACCCAAATGGTCACCCTCTAACTCACGAGTGAAAAAAGTAAACGGCTTGTCACATTGAATAGAGACCGACGTCTTGCCAACTTTAAAAAATTTATTTACTAATACAAATTCCATGTTTTATACTTCCTTCTTTTTATAAATAATAATATCTTTAGTAATGGTTCTATTTGCTTCAAGAGACCACCTTGATATTATCCAATCTAAATCAGTGGTTGTCCGTAGCTTCATTTTAAAAGAATGTCTATCTCTATTGATATCAATGGCATCAAATTTTATTCCTCGGCCATCTAAATCAAAGTAAAATCGATGTACTCCTGAATCAATAGTTTTCCAAAATCCAGTTGTTTTTCTTTGAGAAGAATATAATTCAGCATAATAAGAAGGTACCTCTACTATTATTTCATTCGAATTATTAAGTAGAAATTGCGTTCTCATGGTTCCCATTTCTTCTAGCTTCCACTTCTCCCAAACCAACCGACTGCCAATATATCTTTGGATAATTTCATGTCCTCCGATATAAATTCCTTCTCTTGTATCCATAATGTCTCCTATTGTTCATATACATCATAGATTGTATTTTGGTCTTTTGTCCTGATTGCGTCATATTGCGCTTTAGACCCATACCAATACTTCAATTGTTGATTCCCGTTTTGGTTAATCAGCTTGTGGGCTACAGTTTCAGACGGTAAGCTAGGGATGTTCAAGGCCGATCTATTGACTCGTAGAACACCCGAGCTATCGACTGTAATCGTTGAGTTATCAGGTCTAACAATTCCGTTTGAACCAGCTGTTGCGGTTTTGGCTTTGATTGTACCGTTTAAGACCTCAGTCGTGTAATTATCTGGCCTGACAATTCCGTTCGAGCTCGACGTAGCTACTGATACATTGCTACTTATTCCATCCTTTAATGTCTGCACAGACACTTTTTTCAACCCATGGCCATCATGAATCATGATGTTGTCCCAGTTGTTGACCTGATATATTTGTGGCAAGTCAGTTACTTTCCGTGTCTGTGTACTAATTACTGCCATATTATACCTCCATTCTATATTTCCAATCGGCAACAATCACATGACCATTTTCATCAGCCAGTAAGGTATGTTCTGTACCGTCGTCTGTACGAATCGGAGCAGTGAAGTCGTTCTGTAAGAACATGTACTCGATAGCATTTAGTCTATCTTCGTGCTCCTGGAACTCACGCTTTAAAGCCTCTACAGACTCATAACTTGCTTGTCTAACGTTATCTACGTTACCCAGACCAACTTGGGATTTCGTCACTCCATGCGGATTGTTAAGATTAGTAGCGTGAGCGTTGAACTCCTGCTTACTCGCTTGTTCCACATTCATAACGTTTCCCAAACCTACCTGTGCCTTTGTAACGCTATGAGGGTTATTATGATTGTCTAAGTGATGTTGAAAATCAGACTTACTTGCTTGCTCAACATTCGTAACATTCCCTAGCCCCACTTGTTGCTTAGTGACATTGTGTGGATTGTTTTGGTTTTGGATGTGAGCAGTAAGGTCTGATTGATTCGCTTTGTTTGTTGTTTGGTTGCCAATAATCGCTTCAAGACCATCAATATCAGATACCCTATGACGATGGGTTGCGTCGGCTTTCCCGTTCCAACGTGTCCGTTCTTGGTCAGAAACGTGACGAGCAGTGTCTCCAATATGATTATCTATATTAGTCTGTAGCTTTCTTTCTGTCTCCTTCAATTCAGGGACAGTCGCATAAACCAAGTTAGTCGCATTGTATTGAATGGTAATCTGACTATTCTTGCTAATAGTCGTGTTGAAGTCATAATCTCGATATACATAAGCAGATGTTTTAGGAGGAATCACATCTCCCTGCTCTGCCCAGGTATACATATACATGAACTCTTCATGATTTCCACGTTTTGCAAACACACCGATTTCATTTACAATTATTTCACGGTCAATCTGTGAATTATCAAACCGTGCTGTAAGACGAATCGTATCAGTTACATCAGTCGATAAAGACTGTGCTACTTGCAAAGAATGAACTACTTGTACGATATTGTTTTTCTTGCCAATGTCCGTCCGATGCCGTCCGCTACCCAAAGCTATGCGAGTAAAGACCAGTGGTTCTCTATTTTGAATTGCTAGGGCTGTTTCGCTGATTGCTTTATCGGTCACAATAGGTTGGATAAAATATCCCATTTATTTCCTCCTATCCAAATCGAACCGAACGAATGTCTCTGAATGTGTGAGCACCAACATAAATCGCGTTTATCATTGGCGCTTCAACCGAGAATTGGATTCCTAAATGAGCAGGAACCAATTCACGAACATACTTTAAAAAACGGTTCAAATATCCAGTCGGTAGTTCTCCTAAAAATCGGATATGTACCGCTGAACCCTTGACCGTTACTAAGTTATTGACATTCGTAAAGCTCTTTGTAATTTTTTGTAAACTCACTGAGTTGATTTTAATCTTGGAAGAAATTAAAGTGATTAGATACCGCCTTCGTTCTTCCAAGTCGGTTGTTTTCGGTTTTACCTGAAGAGCCTTTTCCCAACGTGTAATCCAGTCTTCCGTTGCTTCTGGCAACAACATCAACCGTCTGGTATCAAAGATTAAGTCTGTAACCAATTCCAACTCTGGAATCTCAGTTTCAAACAAATCATTGATTGTTGGATCTAAGACCTCTGGCAAAGCCGATAACATACGATATCTAACGTGTGACATTGATAGTTACCTCCGCTAGTTTAGGAAGCATATTGGTAGAAAGTTCAATACTTTGTTCCTTGTCGTTCAACAAAATACGGTCCACATCTCGAACTCCATTAATTCTGTCAATGATTGTAGCAACTTTATAGTTCCGAACCTCTTTCTCTTCAAATGCTTCTTCACGTAAGTATTTGATAAGTTGAGTTCTCGCCTCGTGCTTGATGGTTTCGATATCTACATCTTCATCAATCTTGATCGTTGCAGTAATACGAACGTCGTAGCCACTTACAGACTGCACAGTCACATAAGCACCAATCGGAGCTACGCCTAATCCGTGACCACTTGGTTCAGGGTCTAAGTAATTCTTGAACTTAGTCACGAGTTCTGAACTAGCTTCGTTACCGTCAGCGTCTGTAATAGATACACGTACAGTATTTTCACCCTTCCAGAGCGGTTCAACCAAGGCCGAACCAACACCAACAAACTCACTTGCCCATTTCTTGTATTGAGCAATATTCCCGTTTAAAGTCGGTGTCTTCAAGTACTCAATAGTACGCTTACGGAGTTGTTTATCCGTCTCTTCATCTTCGCCTACAACGATAACAGAGCCGATTTCTGCCCCTTTAAAATCACTTAGCACATCAATATTGATGAGTTGACCTCTTACATAGTTAGGAGCATTTCCGACTTGTTCAGCTACTACACTGTACTCAAATCCAGAGCGACGTTCCAATACACGGAAATTATACTCACTATTAACCACACTGAAACGAGTCCCAAGTGGGATTTCCTGTTTAAATTGAACCAGTCGGACCGATGCCGTGGCTGGCAAGCGTTCAACTCCGAACTGCCTACATAAACGAGTTAGGAAGATTCCTGTACTTGTATCTAAAAAGTTGACTTCTTCATACGATTTTAAGACCGTATACTGAATAGCAACCTCTCGAGCTGCAGGCGCTACTAGATTGTACAAGACAGACCCTTGTCTTTTGTCATACTTATCATCAAACAAGGCCAGCATATCCTCTAAAATTTCTGGATATGTTTTTACCTTTATCATCGTTTCACCTCCAAATTCATCTCGAATGTTCCAAAATCACTATCAACCATGAACTGCACATAAAACTCATCTTTCTTTACCTTAGTAGAAAAAGAATGAGCCTCATGAATTCTGTCATCTTCATACAAGGCCTCTTTTATGCGCCGTGCGATATCCATCTGGGCATAATCCATATCCCCACCAAATAGAGCATCTAACTCTACACCGTACCGATGATCATAAATCGTATAGATGAACCGTTCAGTCATCAGCATGCGTCTGATTGATTGCTTCAAAGCATGGATACCGTCTGTTTCCAGCAAGATATTGGTTTCATCTAATGTTAAGCTGGGCTGTTTCTTAGCTTCGACAACATTTTTAGCGATGTTTAAAAAGTTTGTTTTAGGAGTACTCATTCATCAGAACCCCCTTTCACTTTGCGCTTGTAGTGGAAAATCTTCTTATACAAGACATAATAAAACCCTCCACCATCTTGTCTGATGAGATGAAGGGTTTGACCTACGTACTCAGGATCCAATGCTTCATCGGTCCAGGTGACAGCAAGCATGGAATCATCCAAAATCAGCTCATTGGTCAATTGGATTTTGAGTGGAGAAACAGATAAAACAACACCAGTCGTTATCTTAGCGAACTGGCGATTTTCAATGAAATTACTAATCAATTTTTTTAGATTTTCTATCACTTCCATCTATTCGCCTCCTGCCATAAATAATTTAATTTCCATCGTGTGCTTTTCATCGCTAAAAGAATGAGTTGCCTCTTCAATGACATACCACCCCTTCTTCTCAATATCCTTAACATCCACATAGACTGCATGACCTGCTAAGAAGTCAATACTTCCAATATCAGCTTTCAGACTGAACGTTTCTTTGGGACGGTTTTTCATCTTCAAGAGCATTTCTCCCCATTGCTTGATTTGCCCCTCAGTTGCTTTCTCATCCACTTTTTTCATGTACTGGAGTTTTCCCCAAGCGCCGATGTTGTAGCTGTCCTGATAGATGTATACCTCTCTCTTTTTGGTTTCTTTGTTCTCTTGGATCAAGCGGACAATATTAGCACTATCCTCAATCGAACCCTCAAACTCAAAGCTAGACATAAAGGATTCATTACCGATGATGTATTGGATTGGTAAGTTTTTCGGAGTCGTTAGTGTCAACTCTCCGAACTTATCATACAAAACCAGCAATTCTCCACTTTGCACCAAGGTCTCGTCCATGGCCTCTTGGATAATATCCAGAGCTTTCTTATCCTCCTTTAGTTGAGGGGATAAGGTCACGGCTGGGGCTTTTAGTTCCCCAATCTTCAAATCAAAATCTCCTGCGATTGCCGAGACGATTTGATTGACGTTTTTATCCCTGGCAACAAAGTTGATATTGCGTAGTAAATACTTTATCTGATCATGGAAGGTCAAGGTTGTTTTGGTATCTTTTTCGTACTTGATTTTCGTCAAATAACCAAAGAACACCTCTTTATCATCTAACTTAAAAGCGAGCGGAGAACCATATTCAAAGGCTACTTTTGTAGAGTTGTACAAGGTAATCTCCACGCTCCAAGCTGACCCTTTTCTAGTTGTCTTGAATTCGACCTTTTCAGACACAGTTGCTAAATCCCATGTATCTCCAGTTTTATTGTTCTGATAGAATAATTGCATCATGGTATCACAAACTCCTGTCCAGGATAAATCCAATGAGGGTCTTTGATTTTGTCTTTATTGGCTTCGTAAATTTCAGTATATCGGCTGCCATCTCCGTAAAATGTCTGAGCAATTCCCCAAAGAGTATCACCACTCACAACCGTATGGCTTTTTTGAGCAGGTTTCTCTGTTGTGGCACTACGTTCTTCAGTAGCTTTTGCCTGAGGTTTCTTTTTAGTAGCCTCGAGTGCTTTTTTGTCTTTGATAGTAACCTTCCGTGGCTTATGAGACCGATATTGTAAGAACTTAATCTTATATATCAGGTCGTTTTCATATCCTGTCTTGGTAGAGACATCGAACTGTTCCACTAGAAATTTCCCGTTAATAGCAGAACCAAAAGCACCCCCAATCATGAGTTGAATAGGAGTGCCTTCTGTCTTAAATTTACGAATAGACGATACAAATGATTCTGGAGAAACACGGCTATTCCGTTGGTAGTTTCCATCGTATCTTCCGCTAGGAATAAAGGATTCAAACTCAATCGATTGAAGCTCTGGATTTCCGACAAGCGGAACGTTACCAGTATCGATGATAGCGACTGTCTCAATTCCTTGTTTGTCCTCCAGTTTGATTTCTTCTGGATTCACTGGCAATTTAATGCCTTCAATAAATATAAACATCTGCTACCTCCTTCCTAGTAAGCCATGAGGCCGTCAGCGCCATTGTTCAAAGCGTCTACAATCGTTGCATTCAAATCATCCAATACGTTGGCATACTGGCCAGCGTTGTTAATGGAGTCAATGTTGGTGACAATCTCTGGCTTCAAGGTAATAAAATTCTGTTGCCACTTCATTGTCGCAACGTCCTTAATTAACTTGATGTATTCATCGTCCAGTTTGATTTCATCTTCAATCTTTCCGACTTTGTCTAATTCACCACCTGTAGGATTGTGACCGCCGCCTTTTCCTCCGTCTCCTTGTCCAGGTACTGAACTAGCTGGACTGAGTTCGTAAGGTGTAGTGCCTTGGTCACCCAAGAAATTGTTTCCTGCACCGTTGGCATCTCCAGCACCTTTGAAGAAACCACCGACAGCCTTATCAATCCCTTGACCGAATTTATAGCCGTTATTAAAGGCCCCACCGACGCTACCAAATTCAAGATACCCCAGTTGTGGAGCCTCTAGTTCGGGAGTTTTTAAGTTAGCTTGGTGGCTAATAAGACCATCTGCCAGATGCAGACCTTCAAAGGTTTTCTTGACTGGTTTTTCCATGCTGTCAATGGCATTCGCGATATCACCGGCAAAGTTCGTCCGACCAAGAGAAACCGTTCCAACAGCGCTTAGATTTAGACCAAATCCATTCAAGAATCCAATCATCTTATTAAAGCCACCAAGAACGGAGTTAATCATGCCCTCGACTGCACCGATAACACTATTGACCATGCTATCTACAAATCCAGCGATAGCGACTGCCATCCCTCTACCACCTTGGGCAATATCGTACCAGGCCATTTGACAGTTATAAGTCAATTCATTCCATAGATTTATAGCTCCTGTAATAAACCAGTCGATAAATTGTAAGATTCCTATTATAATCGTTAGAATGAAACTATAAATCCCCATACCTATCATCATGATGCCGTTAGCAACACCAAAAACAAGTTGTAGGACCATATTTATCACCCATATAATGATATTGATAATCCCGAGAATCACATTCCAAATTATCATTCCAAGGGCAAATATCGCTCCCATGATGATTCCTGTAGCTGATAAAGCTGCACCAGTAAGGTTGTTAAACCATGCGACCAAGGCATAAAAGAGACCAATAAGAATAATGACTGCCATCACAATCAACATGATTGGATTCATTGCCATAACTGCATTCAAACCAGCCATTGCAGCTTTCGCAACATTTGTAGCGATACTAAATAGATTGGTCACTATACTTGCTGCGTTCATTGCGACTATATAAGTTCCTATAGCGATTGCTACGGCAATAATAATCGGTTGAATCACAGACCAGTTATCAATGACAAACTGAGCAATTGGAGCTAACATATTCCAAACAGCCCCAATCATATCCATAGCAAAGATAACCGCTTGAACGACATATTGAAGTACCGTGGCTACAATCTGAGCAAACTGTTGGAAGGCGGACGAGTTCACTATCTGATTTATCTTAATCGATATTGGCTCAAGCGCCTTGGTCACAAAGTTCAGGAAGTTCTGCCATGCCCTGCCCCATGTCATTGGCATGTTGCGGAATTGTTGATCAATCGCTTCGCTTGCATCCAGCATGGCAGTTTTGACAATGTCAGCCGTAATCTTCCCGTCTGCTCCAAGTTTTTTAACCTCGCCACGGCTAACGCCTAACTTGTTTGCAATAGCTTGGATTAAGGCTGGTGAAGTTTCAGCTAGAGAACGCAACTCATCACCTTGCAACTTACCACTAGCCATAGCCTGAGTAAGCTGAAGCATGGCGTTTTTTTGCTCTTCAATGCTTGCCCCACCTACTACAAAGGATTTGTTCATGGTTTCTAAAAAGGAAATTGTTTCGCCATTGTTTTGAAAAACATTACCAGCGTGAAGACGCATCTTAGCGACACCGTTTGCCATGGTTGTATAGGCCGAGCCTGTACGTTGTGCGGATGTATAGATAGACTTTTGTAGTTCCTCTGTCGTCTGCATTCCATCTCGAATCATATCTAAACGAGCGTGCATATTGGCATACTCGTCTGACATGCCTATAGCTTGTTTGGTAATTGCACCGACTGCAATACCAGCTAAAGCGGTCTTCAACAAGCCTTTCAAAGATACTAACCTACTTAGTTTGTTAGAAGCATTATTAGAGGCATTCCCTAAATCTCGTAGAGCCAGTTCTTCTTTTTTGAGCCCTGCAGCTGCTAGCGTTGCACTGCTTATAAATCTACCGTTGATATCAATGACTCGCCCAGCTTTATTGACAAAATATTGGCCAGAATCGCCAGCTTTTTTCATAGCTGACTCTTGAGCCTTCATGGCTTTATCTATGCCAGAACCTGCATTTTTGACACGCTCCATAGTCGCATAGATTCTATTTAAAGTGCCTGTGACTCTATCGGTCAAAGACATGGTTGTTTGTATATTGGCCAATAGAATCACCTCACTTCTTCATTCTTTTACGTTGTTTCGCCTCTTCATGCATGACTGCAGCGAAAAAGGCTTTTTCTTCTACATCCATATTCACAAATTCACTAGGGCGAATGTAATAGTTTACGAGGGCGAAGTAGGCAAGTTGTGCCTCCGCGTCCTCTTTTATTAGTTTTTTGCCTCGTCAACCTTGTCTTGGAAAGTTTGGTTGATACCGCTGAGTTCAGTTACAGCTTCCAAAATCAAGGCGCTTTCGCCCCAGTTAAACATAGTACCGAATAACTCAGAAGCTCCCATTGCTCCATACGAATCTTGTAATTCTTTATCGTTAAGGTCAGGAACCACGATAGACGCAATACAGATTTCACGGTTATACTTAACACCGTCAAAGACACGCTCTTGGCGTCCATTGCGACCAGGTTTATTGACAAAGCAACGGTCATTGATTAAGTCCGCTTCACGAGCGCTCAAGACTCGAATTTTAACTGGTTCCTCAAAAGAAGGAAGCAAGACATCCTTGGTCTCTTCCCCTTTTTTATTTTGTTTCAAAAACGCTTTTAATCCACTCACCACTATTTCCTCCTTGCGTTAGTATGTAATTTCTTGGAATTCTGATAGGATATCAAAATCTTGGAATGTGAAGTCTGTTTCTTCGTCAATGACTTCATCTGCTGATCCATCTAGTTTAAAGATAAGCGATTCTTTGAATAGAACACCTTTCAAAACGATGGTATAGCGACCTGCACGAGATGAACGGTCTTCATTGGTACACTTGATATCAATACGAGGCAAAATACCTTGCTTGACATAATTTAAAGCCATCGCCTTTAATTCTGGGCGGTGGTAGTACATCTTCAATGAACCTGTCCCTTCTGCACCCACAATCTTACCACCCTTCATACGAGAGTTGAGAGGGGTCACGTCAGCTTTTGTGTATTCAATTTTTGCTTCTAGAGAGATAAGCTCTGCTAGTTCATACTGCTTGTCATTGATTGTAAAGAAGACTGTTCCTTCTTTAGCAGACAAAGCATCTAATTGACTCATAATAGCCATTAGCTAGTTTCTCCTTTCTTAATCACAGATAACCGTCATGTACAAGATTTCCATAGCATCTGTCAAGACAACTGGCAAGTTAACCACAACGGATTCTTTGGTGATACCTTGTGAAATTTCAATATCTTTCGCTTTATACTCCAAAGCCTGCTTTTGAGCAAGTGGGTCAAGAACCATTGTAATGATTCGTTGCTTAAACAACTCACGACCATTCACGTTGTTTGGCACTTTACCGATGAAGTAGTTTTCAAAGATATACTTGACATTGGTATTGATATTATCCATAGTGCGGACAAGTTTGTTCTTACCAAAGATACGACTGTGTTCTGCCGTATAGCTAGTAAATGAGTTCACATCTGACAGGATAATCACTTTTTCATTTCGATAAGCAAAGATAAGCTGACCTTTATTAATGAGCTTTTCAGCCTCCGCTTCATTCTTACGCTCACAGTCGATAGCGCCTGGGTAAGACTTGAATGTATTAGATTGCAAGCCAGCTCCTGCGTACTTACCAGCTACGAAGTATACACAGTCTTTAGCGCTTAGTTTCGTGCCATCGCTTAATGTAACCCCGTTACCAACTGATACAACACCTTCATCGTCAGCGTCCGTGTAATCATTCAAGACTGCAATAACTGAACGACCAGCGTCACGCCATTTCTTGATGTGAGCTGTAACAAGTGCTTTCGTTGCGCTTTCGTCAGTACCCAGAGCCAAGACACGGAAGTCTTGAGTATCGAGTGCATTAAGGAAATCTTCAACTTCTGAATTGGTTGTAGCACCATCGGTACCACCTTCAAGCAAGATTGTTTTATCTTCTGTTGTTAGAGTACCTGTTACATTCACATAGTCATTTTTAAACGGCAAGGCTGTGATGATTTGTTTATCAACTTCTTTTCCAAAGAAAATAGTTGTCACTTCAAAGCCAGTCTCAACTTGCTTCTTGAAGATAACATGAACATGGTTACCAGCCAATCCTTTGTATTTAGCTGTAACGACCATATCGCTTTCTGTTTTCGTTGCCTGTACCCCAGTGTTGTTCACACCATTGTAGACAAGGATCTTACCAGTTCCTTTTAAGGCTTCCCGAATCGGAAGAAGTTCATCAATCGGTTTACCAAATAAGCGACGAAAGTTGCTTGTACCGTCAACAAGTGTGAAGGCACCAGGTTCTCCCCAAGATCCAGCAATCATAACTGCTGCAATCGTATTGTCTTCCAAAGGAATAATCACATCATCTCTTGATACGAAATTGATGTAGGCCTTTGGAACTCGTTTATTCTGTACTGTCCATTGTGCCATTAGTTAGCCACACCCTTTCTCCAGTCTTCTAAAATGCGTCTTACTTCTGCCAGTGAGTATGACTGGTCATCTTCCAGCAAAATGTTTAACAAAGTTGCATCATCTTCAAAATACTTGAGTAGTGCCTCTTTGCCAAATTTATCTTCAGTGGTTGTCACCACTGGTTCGGTTACATATCCTACTTCTTCATTCGTTTCCATGAGAAGTTTCACCTATCCTTTCTAATATTTGCATTCTTGGTTCTTCTTCAACCCATCGAACGTATCGAGTGATTGTAAATGTGCATATCAAGTCATTCGCATTGTATTCCACCTTCAAATCATTGATAGGGTACTTATCCCCCAAATAACGAAAAGAGGGCGAATTAAACACCATTTCAATCTCTTCAAACTTTTGGTATAAGTCGGTTGTTTTTTCGGTGTAGTAATGCAGCAAGACAATAAAAACCTGCTTATCGTTTTGGTTTGCCAACCGCTTCCGAGTCACAGGCTTCACATCTACAATAAAACAAGGTGTTTTCAATCCTTGCTGGATTTGTTCATCATACACCTTGCACCCAAACACATCTTTGAGTTGCTTGATGACGAGTGGTCTAATACTATAATCCACCTAGTTCCTCCTTTAGCCTCTCTTCGATTTGTTGCGTGATTTGTGGGATTTTCTGTTTAATCTGTTCTTCTGTCAGCCTCATCATGAAGCGCCCTTCTACCCAAGGATTGACCAAACGCTTACCAATTGCAGGAACATAACGCCCTACTTGTTGACGGTGTCCGCTTTCGACGAAAGAAGCATATTCCATAGGGTTAAATGCGACAACCTCGTACACATCCCCTTTTTTACTTACTTCCATCTTCCAGGATTGATTGAGCTTACCTGTTAGGCCCTTTGGTGTTCGCTCCTTAACCTCTTTCAAAAAGGCTAGGCCGATATCTTTAGCAGCTTGCATAAACTCAGAATCAATGATTGCCTGAGCCCGTTCAAGTCGTTTCAAGAACTCTTGAACATCACTATCGTCATAGCCACTCATGTCGTCTCACCACAATTTCTTGATGTGTGACATAGACCATCGGGTCTTCGCTGGTCAGGTATTTAACACCGTCCACAATCAATTTACTACCAGCTTTGATAGCAAATTTAGGCGAACAGAAAATCTTGTGTTCTGTCTTGAGTTGGTGCGCTTCGTTCTGCTCAGTATTCACTAAGTTACGAACAGAGACACGACAGGGAACTTTCTCGTAGATTTCTTTGAACTCTACAAAGTCAGCTCCGTTTGGTTTCGTACCCTCGACAGTAGCAAACACATCCATCTTTTTATCATAGGTCCATTCAATGCTTGGTGTTGCCCGAGATAGAACATCATTGATATTCATCCTACCACCTCAACTTTCTGAACCGCTGTAGCTGACTGGTAAAGTCCAGCAAGACACTTTCGGCACGTCTGGCAAGGTCTGACTTAGCCAATTCGACACGAGTATCTCCAACAGAAATATTCTTGCCTTGAACAGCTTGGTCAGGATTACAAACAACATAAACCATCTGAATGGCCACAAATCGCAACTCTAAAGGAAAATCCTCACGATTACAGTAGTTAAGAATGTTCTGCATGACTTCATCGACCACTAACTCTTCTGGATAGCATGGATAACGTTGTTCATACAAGTCAATTAAGGCTTGTCTAGCATCTTCATTATGCTTTTGGATTTCTTCAAATGTCATCTTCTCCATCAGCAGAACCTCTCTTTCTACTTATCGTCCTTAGCGGATTTCTTAGCTAATTTATCAAGCTCTGCTAGAGCCTTATCAAGCTCTGCTAGAGCCTTATCACGTTCAGCTAGAGCTTGATCACGTTCTGCAACTACTGCTCTGTACTCTTGAATGGTATAAGTGCGTCCGCCTGTAGCTGGTTCTACCACTACATACTCACCATCACTTACTTCGACCACATCATAACCATCTTCCAAGAAGATTACTTTTTCTAGTTCGTCGATATTCAATACACGATTATCTTTTTTTACTGTTAACATTTTCTATCCTCCGTTTAAGGTGCGACGACAAATGCTAGGCCTTCATGCTTGGTTTTGAATAGCAATACATCATCGTAAGATTGTTCGTAGTACAAGTAGTTACCGCTTGAAGAAGCACTTGGTGCGTCAAGTCCTACAAATTCATATTTCTGTGGTGCTGCCATACATGGAATATGAATCAAGAAGAAATGGATTTGTTTAGCAGTTGGGTCAACTTTAGCTCCATTTGTGAAGTTGTACACGGTCTTCATACGGTCAGATGGAATAGCTGGTTCAATCGTCACATCGTCCAAACGACCAATAGAACGGTCAATAACTGTACCTTGACCGTGGATGTTAACAGTACGACCAAATTGCTTGATGTTCTTGATCATTCGTTTAACTGCTGGTGTACAGAAAATAACACGACCTTCTGCTGGTACTCCAGCTTCGTCCATTTGTTCCATCAGCTCATCGAAGGTTGCGAGGAAGTTTTCCTCAGTCAAATTCAATGACTTAATTTGTTTACTTTCTGTATCAAGTGCTTTTTTGCGTGAGAACAATTTAGATACCATGAATTTATCCATTTCTGGAACTTTTTCAGTATCATTGAATGTTTTAGTGATATTAGCAATGGAAGTAACATAGTTAGTTTCATCAACATCTGATGGGTCTACTAGTGTTGACCAGTAACGCTCGTTAGTCAATGTGTATGTTTCCCATTGGTTTTCATAGTTAGCGTCAATATTCGTAATCGTGCGACGTGTACGGTCTTTACGCCCTTCCTTAATCAGAAGACGTGGTACTTTTACTTCTTTAGCGCCTGTGAACTTCAAAAGTGTGTTGGATGGAGAATTCCAAAGTTTTTGAGTGAATAACAGTCCGTTTTCACTGTAGCGGGTTTGCAAACCTTGTTGGTAAGCCTGTGCATAGTTCAATGTTGCTGGCATATCTGTTCCTCTTTTCTATTTTTTGATTATAGATCTGACGTAAACGCATTAATCATCTGCGTTGTCAGGTCGTTAGCAACGGTTTCTTCTTGTGTTGCCCCTTGTGGTTTAGCACCAGCGATATGTGGTTCTACAGTCTTTTCTGGAGCAAATAAAAAGCCTTTAGATTCCTTCAAAGTCGTCAACTGTTCATCTAATCCAGTCACCACTCCGTTGTCACCTAATCCTAATTTAGACTTATCTAGTAGACCAGACACGATTCCAGCGTCATGAACCTTACCGCTCAAGTGCATTTCAATAGCATGATCTAGTTGCATTGTCTTGAGTTGTTGTTCATGTTCCTTCTGTTGTGTCTTGTACTTGCTGTCCAAGTCTGAGTATTTTTGTTGTAGGTCAGCATTGCCTTCAGCGTCTTTCTTGAGCTGTTTCATGTCCTTATCACGCTCTCTCAACTGGTCTTGCAAGCCTTTGGCATTATCTTCTGCAGCAGACACCTTCGCTTGTAAGTCCTGCGTTGATTTGCCATGTTCAGACATAACTGCTTCAACTTGTTCTTCAGTCAATCCTAACTGTTCCAAAAATTTACGATTCATTTCTTTTCCTCCTGTACGTTTGTTTAACGTGGCAACGACCACGACATTTTGGTAAAGTAAAAAAGCCTTTTAACGCC
>CAUTTK010000020.1:0-20606 GCA_963541475.1 uncultured Streptococcus sp.
TGGTTTTTAGAATTTTTATCAGATTAACTTCCACTTGGATTAGTGGTGGAAGTTATAGTGTTTTGAATTTAGAATAGTACACCATGACTGCTAAAATATTTCTAGAAATTAATTTGACTTTCCTAATAGATGTGTTCATATCTTATTTCAATCTACTATAGTTTGGGAATTTACCATTTTTAAAGTAGCTTCACTATACACAACACAAAAGAGACTCACATCGAGCCTCTTCGTTTCATTCATTAGTTTGGATAGATATATGTTACAAAACCTTCTGAAGTCGTAGTAGGATTGAACCATCCACGTTTATTTCCGATTGTACGGTTTCCACCATAGTTTGATTCAGAGACCTGGATACTTGTTGATGATGAAACCGCTGTAACCACGGCTACGTGTCCATATCCACCATCATTCCAACATGCAATCGCACCAACTTGAGGTGTAGATCCTGTACGGAATCCTGCGGCAGCTGCACTTGTAGCCCACTGTGCGCCATTACCCCAGTAGTCTCCAGCCCAAGGTGCCAACGTTTTAGCTCCCCATGTACACTCACCAACTGGATAACTTGACGCATTTGTGCTATATGTTGGATGATGTTTCACTAGCGCAGGAGTATAGCTTGAAGATGATTCAGAAACTGCTTGAACTTCTGCTGTAAAAGTTGTATTCCCAGAAGCAACAACTGTTTGTTCTTGACTTGCTTGTTTAGCTTTATAAGCAGCTTCTGCTTCTGCAGCTGCTTTAGCTTCTGCTTCCGCTGCAGCTTTTTTCTCAAGTAAACTTGCTTTTTCATCCTCTGCTGTAGCCTTTTCAGCAGCAAGATTCAATTCTGCAGCTTTCAATTCTGCTTGTTTTGTAGTTAATGTTTGAGCATCATCAGCTAATTTTTGTTGATTTGCAATAACTGTATTAATTGCATCATTATTTGCTACTTGTTTTTCAGAAATAGCTTTTTTATCTGCTTTTTGTTGTTCCAACATCTTATTGTTTGCAGATACGATTTCGCTCATTGCAGCAACACGTGAAATAGCTTCTGTAATTGATTTCGAGTTTACAATCGTATTTATGTAACTTGTTGCAGCTCCATTTGTTTGAGCACTACGAGCTTGTTTTTGCAACGAATCATTACGAGATACAATATTCTTAGAAAGTTCTGTAATTTCACCCTCAAGCTTTTTAGATTCAGCTTGTAGTCTATCATTTTCAGATTGCAAGTTTGATTGCTCTGTTTGAATAGCAGATACTTGCTCCTGAATTTGATCAACTTGTTTTTGAGCTTCTTGTTGTTGTGCTGTTAAATTACTAATTTTATTATCTTGAGCAGCAATTTTGTCATCAGTAGTTTCTGCATGCGCGGTTGTTAAAACAGCAACTTGAGAAACCATTACTGTACTTAGTAAAAGTGACGCTAAGATTTTTTTCTTCATATTACGTAGGTACTCCTTCTATTTAAGACAATACTAGTATACCAAAAAAAGACATAATAAATATTACGCCTTTATTACATTTGTATTTCTTTCTCATAGATAAAATTTTTCAAAAATAAACTGAAAAACAATCATCCATATAAGATTTAAAATCATTGATGGTACTAAACTATAGACTATGAACAACGACATACTATCCACAGTTAGACCTACCACTAATGCAAAGAGATAAGCTCCCATATCAAATAGAAAACTCATAACAATCATAGCCAAGATTCTCGTCCAACGATTCAACAAAATAACACTATTCAATTTATGAAGAAACGCTCCCAATAAGATAAATAAGAGAGTTGCAATCCCTATTAGATGGAAAAAGTAAATGTCATAGACCAAACCCACTAGAAAACAATAGACTAAATAGAGATACTCTGATACTTCAATCGTCTCAAATAAAAGAAACAAAAATAGAAAATGACTAGCTAACTGTACATGGGGAAAAAATGAGCCCAAAAGCTGGCTAATATGGGCATCAATTAGAACAAAGAAAGGAAGCAATAAAAACACTCCAACCCGCTTCAACTGTCTCATTATGAATTCCCCACTAATTCTATCACATACACATTATGAGTATCTGCACTCAATTTAACAGTTACTTCTCGTGTCAAATAGTCCGTACTATGCGTTGTGGCAACCACTTCACCAACAGGAATATCAGCAACATTAAAGTTTCCTAATCCACCCGTTGTCACCCTATCGCCTGCACTAATATCGCTATTACTATTTAATTGGCTAATTTTAAGAACCTCATTTTCCTTGTCATAGCCAACAATAATCCCATAAATTGTAGTAGAACCATGTTGAATTTTAACAGAAATCTTATCAGCATTTTCCGTATTTGTCAGAAGGTTGACCATAGTAGAGTTGTCCTCTACTTTTGAAACACTCCCAATCAAGCCACCATTTGCAATGGCTAACATATTCTCAGAAACCCCTTTTGATTTGCCTGCATCCAGGGTCAATTCCTGCTTCCAAGATACTGGAGAACGCATAATAACATCCGCTGCTAAAGTCTCTGTGGCTTGCAACTTGGACTTCATATCAAGCAATTGGCGCAATTGTTCATTTTCTGTCTTTAAACTTTCCGCCTCATTTGATTTAACTTCTAATTGGTAAATCTGTTTCTTCAAACTTTCATTTTCATTATATGTTCGTGTCAAATGAGCCAAATCTGATTTGACAGAATCAAACCACTGAAAAGGTTTTTGTACAACCCTATCAACCAATGAGATTCCATCTCCTAATTTTGTCACAATTGTACTTGAATAAGTCGTCGCTAAGAGAGCTGACACAAGCAGAACAGTGACAAAAACAATAATGACATATTTTGATTTTTTAAAACGGTTCATATCCCTACCTTTATATCAAAAACTGTTACAGTAACTTTTTATGATTTCCTGAAAGCTACTAAGATTTTAAGAAAAATAAGCAACAACCAAGTACTAGAATAATAAGAAGGGTCAGCGTATCCTTTCTAGTCCATTTTAGTTGTCGGTATTGACTTCTGCCTTTTCCGCCCTGGTAACCACGCGCTTCCATAGCGATAGCCAAGGAATCCGCACGTTTTAAACTTGTTGCAAAAAGAGGAATCAAAATAGGAATCATCGCCTTTACTTTTTGAACAATACTTCCTTCACCAAAATCCACTCCACGCGCTTTCTGTGCATTCATAATCCGCGTCGTATCATCCATTAAGGTCGGAACAAAACGTAGACTCATTGACAGCATCAAGCCAATTTCATGAACTGGAACTTTCACACGCTTTAAAGGCGCTAATAAAGCTTCGACAGCTGATGCCAAACTTAAGGGCATGGTCGTTAAGGTTAACAAAGTTGAAAAGAAAATAATCAATACAAAGCGACAAAAGATAATTCCAGCTTGTTGCAAAGCATAATCCGTGATTCTCACAAACGAAAACTCAAATAAAACATTCCCATTAGAAATGAAAAACAGTTGAAAAATAGTTGTGAAGGCAATCAAGAAAAACATAGATTTCAAGCCCTGAATAAAAAATGAAAGAGATACTCCTGACAAGGCAATAAATATCCCTGTCGCTATGAAAAGAATTAGATTCGTCAAGGGATTATTAGCCCAAAACACAATCAAAATCAGTAGCATCATAGCAAGCAATTTGCTACGTGGATCCAACCGGTGAACAATCGAATCTCCTGGGATATAACGTCCCAAAATCATACTATCCATTTAGCGACTCCTTGAACTCCTCTATCTTAATCGGTAATCGTTTAAATGACACGCCTCTATCAGCTAATCGTTTACAAAAGGCTGTAATTTTAGGTACTCCCAACTGCACTTCTTCCATAAAGACAACATCTTGAAAGACATCACTTGGCTTACCACACTTAACTAGATGTCCCTTTTCCATCACATAGACTTGATTCGCATATTCAGCAACATCATCCATCAAATGCGTTACCAAAACAATAGTCATCCCTGACTGGTGGAGTTTTTTGAACAGGGTCATCAACTCTTTTCTCCCTAGAGGATCTAGGCCTGCTGTGGGCTCATCTAAGACTAATATTGCTGGCTCCATGGCAAGTATGCCTGCAATAGCGACACGTCTCATTTGTCCACCTGACAGCTCAAACGGACTGCGATCAAAAAGTGATTCCTCAATTCCAACCAAAGCCAGTTTCTCACGCGCAATCTTCTCCGCATCTTCTTCAGAAACTCCAAAATTTTGCGGTCCAAAAGCAACATCTTTTAAAACCGTTTCTTCAAAAATCTGATTTTCAGCAAACTGAAATACCAAACCAACCTGTTTTCTAATTTGACGAATATCTTTATTTTTAGAAGTCGAGGTGATGAAGGTATCAAAAACTCGCACACTCCCTTGACTTGGTACCAATAAACCATTTAAGAGTTGTAAAATAGTTGATTTACCACTACCTGTGTGCCCAATTAAAGCCGTATAAGAACCATCTTCAATCGTCAAAGAAACATCCGACAAAGCTGTTGAAGCTAAGGGAGTACCTTCTTGATATGTAAAACTCACATTTTCTAGAGCAATTCCCATAGCTTATCCTCTAACTCACTTTCTGTCAAATACTTTTCAGGCAAATCATAGCCATTCTGGCTCAAAGATTTTTTTAATTGATTAGCAAAAGGATTGTCTAATCCAATTTGATCTAAATCATTTCGAGAGAAAAGGTCCCTTGGACTACTAGTTGATTCAATTTCCCCTTTTTTCATGACCAACACACGATCACTCATGGCGACTTCTTCCAAATCATGGGTAATGGAAATGACCGTCATATCATAGTCTTTTCGAATTCCTTTTACTGTATCAATAAGTTCTCTACGACCCTCAGGATCTAACATACTCGTTGCTTCATCTAAGATTAAAATAGCTGGTCTTAGGGCTACAACACCTGCAATAGCAACACGTTGCTTTTGGCCACCTGATAGACGCGCTGGCTCTCTCTTTTTAAAGTCCAACATGCCAACTAAATCCAGAGCTTCTTCCACTCTCTTTTTCATTTCTTGACGAGAAAGGCCCTGATTTTCCAAACCAAAGGCAACATCATCTTCAACAGTCGCTCCAACAAATTGATTGTCTGGATTTTGAAAAACCATACCAATTTGACGACGTATATTCCAAATATTTTCCTCAGTCAAACGTTGGCCATCTATTACAATCTCTCCAGATTCCGCTTCCAATAAGCCATCAATTAACCGGACAGTCGTTGATTTACCACTACCATTATGTCCTACAATCGAAAGCCATTCTCCACGTTTCACGTGAAACGTAATATCCTTCACATCATAGTACTCCTGACTTTCCTTATAGCGAAAAGAAAGATTTTTTACATCAATTATTGATTTCATTTCAAACCAAATGTCCCTTTAAATATATAGGCACTACCCTTGAAATAATCATAGCCAGAGTAGATAGTGAAAAACAAGGCTACATAAAGTAGAACTTGACCAAGAAAAGTCCAATGTAATAGCAAGAAAATAATGGCAAACATCTGACTAAAAGTTTTAATTTTTCCAGGCATTGCTGCTGCTAAAACTCTTCCACCAGTTTCAACCAGTAAAAGCCTTAAACCTGTCACAGCTAACTCACGACAGATAATCACTGCAACAATCCAAGCCGGAGCCATACCTAACTCAATCAACATAATAAAAGCCGACATAACTAGTAACTTATCCGCCATAGGATCTGCAAATTTACCAAAATTACTGACCACATTCCATTTACGAGCTAAATATCCATCTAAATAGTCGGTAATACTGGCAATAGCAAAGATAATAGCTGCTGCTATATGACTTTCTAGCGAATTTCCTATCGTTAAAATAAAGATAAAAATAGGTATAAAGAGAATTCGACCTATTGTTAAGAGATTGGGAATTTGTTCTTTTTTCATTCGTTTTTCCTTAATTCTTAGTGAAAGTTACAGTGATTTGTCCAGTCTGAGCTGTTAATTTCGATAAGTCAACAGTCTGATTATCTACTGTTAAGGCAACCCCTTTGACAACACCTAAAGTAATGGTCACAGGATTTTTTGTTGAAACTGTTGTTTCCGCACTTTTATTATCCGATGATAAGGTTACACCACCCTCAAGCTCACTTTCTGAAACACTAACCCAACTTCTAGCATCTGAGACTGATAATTGCAATTTTGCCGTTTCCTTGCTCGTTTTATAAGCAACTTCTACTCTATTTCCTTCACCTGATACACTTATAGCAGGTTCTATATTTGAAGAACTACTAGATGAGCTACTGCTTGAAGATGGAGTTACAAAACTAGTCAAACTTGTTGCTTGGACAACACTATAACTAGACGTAGATGAATTCTCCTGTTGAGTCTGAAGATAATTCCAAACATAATAAGTCACAAAAATGACAATCGATAGGGCAAAGAGTATAAAATAAAATAAAGGTAAAAATGATGTCTTATTTTTCTTACTGGAACGTCTCCTACCTGTCAACTCGTCTTCATCAACATCTACTTCCTCATAAGTAATCATGCTCCCAGAATCATAAGCATCCAAGACAATTCTCTCATCTAGCTCAACTGCCCATGCATACTTACGCAAAAAAGAACGAGTATAAAATGGACTAGGAAGTTGATCAAAATCATCAGCTTCCATTGCCTCTAACATCTCCAACTGAATTTCTGTTTTTTTATGTAATTCTTCTAAAGTCAAACCTTGGTTGGTTCTAGCTAAACGTAAAACCTCACCAATTGTTTTTTTCCTCATACTTGTCATCCCTTCTTTCTAGTGTCTATTATGATAGGTTACTACGATGGGAATATTGTACAATCAACTATGTCACCATCATCTATTAAATGATGTCCAGCATCAAGGACATCCTCTAAAGTAATTTCCTGTAAAATCTTTGGCAAATCAAAAATTGTCTCACTACGTTCAAAAGCATCATATTGTGTTGCAATAAATTCAAGAGAGTTCATGCTACTGAAAAATTCTCCAAACATCTCTCTTTTTATAATATCTAAATGATCCTCTGTAATATCTAAATCCTTTGTGAAATTACGAATAGCCTTCCTAAACTGATGAGATAAAGCAACTGGCTCTTTTGTATCCATTGTCAACATAACAAAATGAAAGCGACTTGTTACTTCAATTTCGAGAGATAAGGATGCGTCAATTTTACCTGATTCATATAACTTTTGAAAACGATCCGAAGTCCAACCAAACATCATTGCAAACAATAATTTTAATAAAATATGATGTCGATAGCAATCCGCCTCAGCAACTTCTCGATTACCTCTAATCCCAATCGCTAGTTTGGGAGAAGATACTTCCATTCTCATACTGTCTGTTGGCTTCACATCTTGTAAAAGCAACTTTTCTCTTGCTACTTCCTGAACATCTGAATCTTCCAGTTCTTTTCTTTCACAATAGTCCTGTACTTGCTCCACATCAAAATTACCAACTAAAAACAGAGACATATTTACAGGTTTGTAAAATCTTGTAAAATTTTCTTGCAAATTAGTTAGATTGATTTGGGAAATGGACTCCTCACTTCCAACTATATCAGTTGCTAAAGGTGTGCCAGGATACAAATTCGCTAAAGTCGAAAAGAATAAACACGAATCTGGATCATCTTGATACATTTCTCGTTCTTGCTGAATAATATCCTGCTCTCTCAGAATGGAATCTTCAGTAAAATGTGCCGATGTTACCAATTCATCAAGTAAGTCTAAATTTTCTAAAAAATGAGCCGTTGCTGAAAAAAGATAACTTGTTTTTGTAAAGCTTGTAAAGGCATTACTATCTGCACCTAGACTCGTAAAAGCCGACATCAAATCGCTAGAATCTTCTCTCTCAAATAATTTATGTTCAAGAAAATGAGCAATTCCCGCAGGATATTGTTTTACATCTCCGTCAACTTCTGTGACAAGCGTATCTACCGAACCAAACTGTACAGTTACACTCCCGTAAACCTCTTTAAATTCCTTTTTAGGTAAAAGAGCAACTGTCAATCCATTTGACAAACGAGTTCGATAAACCATTTCTTTTACAGCTGAATAGTATTTTTCTTCAAAAACAACCTTTGTCATTCTATTCCTTCCATAAAGTAAATCGCTTGTAGTTTCACATTATTAGCTGCTCTACAAATAGCCTCTTTGTCAATTTGTTCAAGTTTTTCAATCCAACTTTTAAAGTCTGCTGAAGATTTTCCAAATAAGGCATTTTGATAAGCACGTTCAATCAATGAAGATTGATTATCTTGAGAAAGTAACAAAGACCGACGAATCATTTCCTTGGTCTGCTCTAACTCAAGCTCTGTAAAATAACCTTTTTTTAAATCAAGCAGTTGATTATTCATCATTTTTCGAGCCTGATTCCGATTTTCTCGATCAATACCAGCATACATCCTTAAAAATCCACTAAATAAATCAAGCTGACTTGAAATAGTATAAGCTAATCCAGCATTTTCACGGACATTTGTAAAGAGCTTAGAATGAGCAAATCCACCCAGTAAACCATTCATTACAATCATGGGTAAATGTTGCTCATCACCATATTCAGCAGAGCAATGATAGCCCAACTCTAAAATAGACTGTCCCACATTTTTCCGAACCATGCCTTCCTGAAAGATATTGGAATAAGGTTGACAATACTTAACCTTCACATTACCTTCTCGACCCAGAAAACCAAATGATTCTAATACATTTAGAATTTCAACCTCATTAAAATCACCTAGGAAAAAGAAATCTATTCGATCTTTGTCCAAAAATTCTTGGAAACAAGAATAAGAACTTTGTGGAGTTTCAGCTAAAATACGATTTCGTAAATCACTATACTCCAATTGGAGACGTTCATCATGAAAAAATAATTTGTCTAATTCTTTATGTGAAAAATAAAAAGAATCATCCATATCAGCTGCTAAACTTGCTAGCAATTGCTTTTTCTCAATTTCAAATAAGGCTGGATCAAATCCATTATCAACTACTACGGGTGAAAAAAGAGTTTCTTTTACAAGTTCCAAAACCTGAGAAGTTAGCACATTTTTTCTACTTAAAAACTCATCACGAACATAGGTAAATGTCAATTCTACAATATGACTTTGCCCTCTTCTGAAACAATTGGTTGACATATCTGTACCGTATAGACTGGCCAAGTGTCTTCTCAAATCTTGAGAAGTGGGATACATCTGATTAGCAGTCTCTAGCATACTCGCACTCAACATGCGACCTGCAATCGTATCAAGAGATAATGGAGATGTAAAACGCACGGTGATTTTGTTCGTTTTAAACTTTTTTGATTGGATAAAATGTGTTGAAATTCCATGCACTAACTCCATGATTTACCTCCTTATATACAGACTTCTATTATATCACGAAAACCTGAAATTTTCTTGTTCTCTGTAACAGTTTTGAAATAAAAATCGCTTACATTTTTCCCTGTTTCTATCACCATTTTTAGGAAAATATGGTATAATACCAAAGATTGAGGTGAATTATGGAATACAAATTATTTGAAGAATTTATTACCCTCCAAGCACTGCTCAAAGAACTTGGAATTACACATAGCGGAGGAGCTATCAAATCCTTTCTCTCTGAACATTCTGTTTACTTTAATGGGGAGTTAGAAAGTCGTCGTGGTAAAAAACTTCGTATTGGTGATAAAGTTGACATCCCTGACATGGACATTGACATCTTGTTGACACAACCTACTTCTGAGGAGCAAGAGGAATACCAAGCTGATAAGGTTGAAAAAGAACGGATCGCTAAACTTGTAAAGGAGATGAATAAGGGAGTTAAAAAAGACAAATCGAAACCTACTTCAGCACCTAAAAACAAACAAGCTCCGCGATTCCCTGGTAGATAATCATGTGGCTACAAAACCTATCTCTCAAGACTTTTCGTAACTACAAAGAGACGAAAATAGACTTTAATCCTAAATTGAATGTCTTTTTAGGACGCAATGCACAAGGAAAAACAAATATGCTAGAGGCTATCTATTTTTTAGCCTTAACGCGTAGTCATCGAACTCGAACAGATAAAAATCTCATTCATTTTGATGAGGAACAACTTCATCTTTCAGGTCTTATTCAGAAAAAAACAGGATCCATTCCTCTAGAAATCGAACTAACACAAAAAGGCCGTGTGACAAAAGTTAATCACTTAAAACAGGCACGCCTTTCAGATTATGTAGGACACATGAATGTTGTCTTATTTGCTCCTGAAGATTTACAACTAATTAAAGGAGCACCTTCGGTTCGACGGAAATTTATTGATATGGAACTTGGACAAATTAAGCCAATCTATTTATCTGACTTAACCAATTATAACCACATCCTAAAACAAAGAAACACTTATCTAAAATCAGCTCAAAAAATAGATGAAACATTCCTTTCTGTGTTGGATGATCAACTAGTTGATTATGGATGTCGTGTAATGAATCACCGCTTAGATTTCATAAAAAAATTAGAATCATTTGGGCGTAAGAAACATTTTGAACTCTCTAATCAGATTGAAGAGTTGTCAATATCCTATCAACCTTCTGTCAATATAACTGACAAAGAAGACTTATCAGAATATTTCAAAATTGCTTTAGAAAAAAGTAGGTCCAGAGATTTATTTAAAAAGAACACTGGTGTTGGTCCTCATCGGGATGACATTTCTTTTTATATAAATAGAATGGATGCTAGTTTCGGAAGTCAAGGCCAACATCGTAGTCTCGTCCTGTCTATAAAATTAGCAGAAATCGAGCTAATGGAAAGTATTACTACAGAATCCCCGATATTACTGCTTGACGATGTTATGAGCGAACTTGACAACACTAGACAACTAAAATTATTAGAAACGATTTCTCATTCAATCCAAACCTTTATCACAACAACAAGCATAGATCATCTTCAAAATCTACCAGAAAATCTAAGTATTTTCACTATTCAAGACGGTAAAGTTATTGTAAATAAAACTTGACAATATTGTAAAAGAACTCCTATTTTCATGGGAGTTCTTTTTATTTCTTTTACATAGAATAATTTGGTGCCTCATTAGTAATTTGTACATCATGAGGATGACTTTCTTTCAAACCAGCACCAGACATTTCAATAAATTGAGCATTATCATGCAACTCTTTAAGGTTAGCTGCACCACAATAACCCATACCAGAACGAATACCACCAATCATTTGGAAGACGATATCAGCTGCCGCTCCTTTATAAGCAACACGACCTTCAATTCCTTCTGGAACAAGTTTATTTGCTTCATTGACAGAACCTTGGAAGTAACGATCGCTTGAACCTTTCTTCATTGCTGCAATTGATCCCATACCACGGTAAGTCTTGAATTTACGTCCTTGGAAGATTTCAGTTTCACCTGGAGCTTCATCAGTTCCAGCAAACATTGATCCAAGCATAACTGCATTTCCACCTGCAGCAAGGGCTTTTACAATATCTCCAGAATACTTGATTCCACCGTCAGCAATGATCGTTTTCCCATATTCACGCGCAACGGCTGCAGCATCATAGATAGCTGTTACTTGCGGAACACCAACACCAGCAATTACTCGAGTAGTACAGATAGAACCTGGTCCAATACCAACCTTTACAACATCTACACCTGCTTCGTAAAGGGAACGCGCTCCCTCAGCAGTAGCAATATTTCCAGCAATCAAAGTACGATCTGGAAAGTGAGCACGAATCTCAGCAATTTTACGCAAGACACCTGCAGAATGACCATGTGCAGTATCAATAACAATCGCATCCGCCCCTGCTTCAAAAAGAGCCTCTGCACGTTCAAATGTATCTGAAGTAACACCTACTGCACCTGCAACTAGAAGACGACCAAACTCATCTTTAGCAGCATTTGGAAACTCAATAACTTTTTCAATATCTTTGATAGTAATCAAACCAGAAAGACGACCTTCTTCATCTACCAAAGGAAGTTTTTCAATACGGTGTTCTTGAAGAATGCTCTCAGCCGTTGCAAGATCTGTACCCACAGGAGCAGTAACAAGATCTTCGCTAGTCATATGGTTTGAAATTGGTTGGTTATAATCTGAAATAAAACGAAGATCTCGGTTTGTCAAAATACCAACTAATTTACGATTTTCAAGTGTTTCAACAACTGGAACTCCACTGATACGGTAACGACCCATAAGCTCATCTGCTTCAGCAATTGTATGTTCAGGCGTCAAGAAGAAGGGATCAATAATAACCCCATTTTCAGAACGTTTTACCTTGCGAACCTCGTCTGCTTGTTGAGCAATTGACATGTTTTTATGGATAACTCCGAGACCACCTGCACGAGCAATAGCAATAGCCATTTGACTCTCTGTTACTGTGTCCATAGCAGCGGTAATAATTGGGATATTTAAAGTCAAATTATCTGCCAACTTAGTTGTTAAATCTGCATCGTTAGGCAACACATGACTTTCAGCTGGAATAAGCAATACATCATCAAAGGTAAAACCTTTTTTCAAAAATTTAGTGTCCCAATTAGACATTCGAAGTTTCCTCTTTTCTTTCTTTTTGAGCTTGACTCTTTTTATATTGTATCTATCATACCATTCTATAAAAATTTGTCAAATGTTACAGGGGTAAATAAAAAACTATCTTTTCTTTCTGATAGAAATGATAGTTTCTTGTAAAATAAACTTAGTTAAAGTAATGAAGTCCCATTGCTCCTTTAACCTCAGATAGAGTTTGACCTGCAACTTCTCGCGCTCTTTCACTACCTTTTTGAAGCATATTATAAACTTCTCCCATATCTTTAGCAAATTCGATACGGCGCTCACGAATAGGGCCAAGTTCACGTTCTAATATTTCAAGTAAATAACGCTTGGTCTTCACATCACCAAGACCACCTCGTTGATAATGTTCTTTCATTTCAGCAATTTCTTGAGCATCTTCTGGACGACCAAAAACATCTAGATAATGGAAAACCATATTTCCTTCAATTTTACCTGGATCTTCCACTCGAATATGATCTGGATCTGTATACATACTCATCACTTTTTTACGCAAAGTATCCGCATCATCAGCTAAATAAATACCGTTATTGAGTGATTTAGACATTTTAGCATTTCCATCTAAACCAGGTAAACGACCTGCTCTCTCATTTTCTGGATAAATACCTTCCGGTTCTACCAAGACATCACAGTTATATGCATTGTTAAAAGAACGAACAATCTCGCGAGTTTGCTCAATCATTGGTTTCTGATCTGTCCCAACAGGAACATAATTAGCCTTGAAAGCTGTGATGTCAGCTGCTTGAGCGATTGGATAGACCAAGAATCCTGTCGGAATGCTTTGTCCAAATCCTTTCTGAGCAATTTCTGTCTTGACAGTTGGATTTCGCTCCAAACGTGCCAATGACACCAAATTCATATAATACATAGACAACTCAGCTAACTCTGGAATTTGGCTTTGAATAAAGATAGTTGATTTACTTGGATCCAATCCAACTGCAAGGTAATCCAAAGCAACATTTCCGATAGACTCTACAATGGTTTGAGGGTCTTTAGCATGATCTGTCAAGGCTTGTTGGTCAGCCAAGAACACAAACATATCATACTTATCCTCTTCCTGTAATAATACTCGATTTTTGAGACTTCCAACATAATGCCCAATATGCAATTTTCCTGTTGGACGATCTCCTGTTAAAATAATGGGTTTAGTCATTTTATTCTCCTTCGATATAGTCCCTTCAATTATAGCATTTTTTTAATGAAATAACCGTAATTTATCAAAATAAATCAGTCTTGCTATTTACGGATTCGTGTAAAGTATACTGTAAATGTAATTTACACAAAATTGACAGATAAAAATTTGAATATTTCTATATTTTCTAGTAGAATAAATATATTACACATATAGGAGAAAAACATTGCTTACAGTATCTGATGTTTCACTACGTTTTAGTGATCGCAAACTTTTTGATGATGTCAATATCAAATTTACAGAAGGAAATACTTATGGATTAATCGGTGCTAATGGTGCCGGAAAATCAACCTTTTTAAAAATTTTAGCTGGAGATATCGAACCTACTACTGGTCACATCTCTCTTGGTCCAGATGAACGTCTCTCTGTTCTTCGTCAAAATCACTTTGACTATGAAGATGAACGTGCCATTGATGTCGTTATCATGGGAAATGAAAAACTTTATAGCATCATGAAAGAGAAAGATGCCATCTACATGAAGGAAGATTTCTCAGACGAGGATGGGGTGCGTGCTGCCGAACTCGAAGGAGAGTTTGCCGAGCTTGGGGGCTGGGAAGCAGAAAGTGAAGCCTCTCAACTACTTCAAAACCTAAACATTCCAGAAGAATTGCACTATCAAAACATGAGCGAATTGGCCAACGGTGAAAAAGTAAAAGTTCTCCTCGCCAAAGCACTTTTTGGTAAACCAGATGTTCTTCTCTTGGACGAGCCGACCAACGGTTTGGACATCCAATCTATTACTTGGTTAGAAGACTTCTTGATTGACTTTGATAACACAGTTATCGTAGTATCCCACGACCGTCACTTCTTAAACAAAGTATGTACTCACATGGCCGACCTTGACTTTGGAAAAATCAAACTCTATGTCGGAAACTACGACTTCTGGAAGGAATCTTCTGAGCTTGCTGCTAAATTGCTAGCAGACCGTAATGCCAAAGCAGAAGAAAAAATTAAGCAATTGCAAGAATTCGTTGCTCGTTTCTCTGCCAATGCTTCCAAATCAAGACAAGCAACATCACGTAAGAAAATGCTTGATAAGATTGAACTAGAAGAAATTGTGCCATCTAGTCGTAAATATCCATTTATCAACTTTAAAGCAGAGCGTGAAATTGGTAATGATCTCTTGACAGTAGAAAATCTAACTGTAAAGATTGATGGTGAGACTATTTTAGATAATATCAGCTTTATCTTGCGTCCAGGTGATAAGACAGCGCTTATTGGACAAAATGACATCCAAACGACTGCATTAATTCGTGCAATCATGGGAGACATTGACTATGAAGGAACTGTCAAGTGGGGAGTTACTACTAGCCGTTCTTACTTGCCAAAAGATAACTCGGCCGATTTTGCAGGGGGAGAGTCAATCCTTGATTGGTTGCGTCAATTCGCAAGTAAAGAAGAAGATGACAATACTTTCCTACGTGGCTTCCTAGGCCGTATGCTCTTCTCTGGAGATGAGGTTAACAAACCTGTAAACGTCTTGTCAGGGGGAGAAAAAGTTCGTGTCATGCTTTCAAAACTCATGCTCTTGAAATCAAATGTGCTTGTCCTCGATGATCCAACCAATCACTTGGATTTGGAATCTATCTCAAGTTTGAACGATGGATTGAAAAACTTTAAAGAATCAATCATCTTTGCCAGCCATGACCACGAGTTTATTCAAACTCTAGCTAACCATATCATTGTCTTGTCTAAAAATGGCGTCATCGATCGTATCGATGAAACCTATGATGAATTCCTAGAAAATGCAGAAGTACAAGCAAAAGTTAAAGAACTTTGGAAAGACTAAATAAAACTTCAAAACTCAGTTGGGTTAACCAGCTGAGTTTTCTAACATTTTATGAGGTAACATGAAATTATTTTTTAAAACATATTGGACCTATTTTGTTTCTTTCATCATTCCCATAATCATTATGATAGGAGTATATCTATCTCAAGGTATCTACTGGAATAGTGACAAGTCGCCACTATTAGGAGATGGCTTTCATCAATACGTTATTTTTGATATAGCTCTAAGGAACATCCTACATGGAAATGGGAGTCTGTTTTACACCTTTACAAGTGGCCTAGGACTAAACTTCTATGCCCTATCTAGTTATTACTTGGGAAGTTTCCTTTCACCTCTAGTTTACTTTTTTGATCTGTCGAATATGCCAGATGCTGTCTATCTGACAACTCTCTTAAAATTTGGATTGATTGGTTTGTCAACTTACTTTAGTTTAAATAAATTATTTCAATCGATTCCTAATTCTTTAAAACTAGCTTTATCTACTTCCTATGCTCTGATGAGTTTCACTGTCAGTCAGTTAGAGATAAAAACCTGGCTAGATGTTTTTATCTTGATTCCTTTAATTATAACTGGTTTACACCTACTTATAACTGAAAAGAAATTCCTATTATACTTTACAAGTTTGTCAATCTTATTTATTCAAAACTATTATTTTGGCTATATGACAGCATTGTTTCTTATTTTCTGGTATCTCTGTCAAATTTCTTGGAACTTTAAAACTCGAAAATCATCTTTTCTTGATTTCATAATCACCTCCATTTTAGCTGGTATGGCTAGTTTGATTATGACTCTTCCCACTCTGTTTGATTTACAGACACATGGGGAAAAATTAACTGAAGTTACAAAGTTTCAAACTGAAAGTAGCTGGTATCTTGATCTCTTTGCTAAGCAATTCATTGGTTCCTTTGACACAACAAAGTATGGGGCTATCCCAATGATTTTTGTTGGACTACTTCCCTTTATTTTGACCATTTTATTTTTTACGCTGAAATCTATTAAGTTTCACGTGAAACTTATCTATACAATCTTCTTTACATTTCTAATTGCAAGCTTTTATATAGAAGCTCTTGATTTATTTTGGCAAGGCATGCATACTCCAAACATGTTTTTACATCGCTATGCTTGGATTTTCTCTACCTTGTTAATTTACACAGCAGCGGAAGTCTTAAATCGTCTAAAAGAAATTAAAATCTGGAACTTTTTAGTTTCGCTTTTTCTTGTAGTAACAGGATTTTTAGCCACCATCTATCTAAAATCGCATTATTCTTTTTTAACAGATTTGAATATTCTGCTTACTCTTGAATTTTTGGTTGTCTATTCTCTTTTACTCCTTGCAGTTATTAAAAAGTTTATCTCTGTAAATCTATTTGCCACTCTAATCTCTTTATTTATAATGGTTGAAATGAGTTTAAATGCTTCATCTCAAATAGATGGAATTGCTAAGGAATGGGGATTTGCTTCTCGAAGTGCATATAGTAGAGATATCCCAGCTATGAAATCTTTCTCAACATATATTGGGAATTCATTTACTCGTACTGAGAAACTAGAGACTCAGACAGGAAATGACAGTATGAAATTTAACTACAATGGAATCTCTCAATTTTCATCTGTTCGAAATCGTTCAGCAAGCTCTACTTTGGATAAACTTGGCTTTAAATCCTCTGGGACCAATCTCAATCTCCGCTATGCAAATAATAGTATTTTGGCTGATAGTTTATTTGGCATCCAGTATAATATCTCAGACAGTCCTATTGATAAGTATGGATTCCAAGATGTATATCAAAAAGATAATCTTACCCTATATGAAAATCAATTCTCTCTTCCGATTGCATTTGCTAGTCAATCTGTTTACAACGATGTCAAGTTCAATGAACACACTCTAGATAATCAAGCCTTGTTTTTAAATCAACTTGCTGACGTCAATTTTGATTATTTTTCTCCAATACCCTATGAAAAAACAGAGAATACTGATGATTTGATTAGTGTTACAAGTTCTTCAAATGAGGACGCAGCAATCCAGTATCAAATTGAAGTGCCAGAAAACAGCCAAGTTTATCTTTCTTTCACAAACCTTCACTTTTCTAATGATAAACAAAAGAAAGTTGACATCCTTGTCAATGGGGAAAAGAAAACTTTTACAACTGATAATGTCTTCTCCTTCTTTAATCTAGGCTATACAAAAGAGAAAAAAACTTTCAATATTAATGTTAGTTTCCCTGAAAATTCACAAGTATCATTTGAATCTCCTACCTTCTATCGTTTAGATACCAAAACTTTCACCGAGGCAATTCAAAAAATTAAAGAACAACCTGTCACAGTATCAACTTCTAAAAATAAGGTCTTTTCTACATATGATGTCAAACAAGATACATCCATTTTCTTCACCATTCCTTATGACAAAGGCTGGTCTGCCTACCAAGATGGTAAGAAAATAGAAATTAAACAAGCTCAAACTGGCTTTATGAAAGTTGACGTTCCTAAGGGAAAAGGAACTATTACACTTTCCTTCATTCCCAATGGTTTTATTACTGGAGCAATCTGTTCCTTTACTTCTCTTTTACTCTTTGCAATCTATAATCACAAACGAAAGTCATCTAAGACATAAAAAATCGACCAGTTAATAGGTCGATTTTTTAATCTTCTTCCATTTTCTTAGGTTGATAGGCTAGCATACCTAAACAAATAAATAGTACTAATATAACAGCAAGGAAAATGACTTGATGATGAATATTTCCTGTCATAGAGATTGTTTGTCGTAATCCCGAAACTGAATAACTCATTGGTAACCAAGGATTAATGGCTCTAAAGAAATCATTTGTCAAAGCAAGTGGATAGGTACCTGCACTTGATGCTAACTGTAATAAAAGCAAAATAAGAGAGAAGAAAGCTCCTATACGGCTATTCCATGTTGTTAAAGCGGTCACCATGGACATGAATACTAAACTTGTTAGGATAATGAGAATAAATGTTCTCATCTCATGATTAGCCGTTAGACCAATAAGATGAACTCCTCCATATACCAAAATTCCTGCCAAAACAGCTATAATACCATTTATTTCTGCTCGAGATTTCAACCAAGCCCAACGACTCTCTGGATGACGTCCTGAAGGCAACTTCGCAAAGATCATATTTGTTGATATTGCTGCAACAAAAAGAGCAACTGATATCATATACGGAGCCATTGCGATTCCATTTACAGGAACTTGGTCATTGTCTGTTTTGGAAAGATTGAGTGGATTTGACAAAATCTCTGCATTTTTAGATTCCGTTGATACTGATTTGAGTTGATCACTAGCATTACCTAGTCCTTGTCCCAAAGAAGCAACTCCTGTCTGTAAATCTTCCAATCCAGAAGTTAACTTTGTCCCACCTTCTGCTAGTTTCCCAGATCCATCTGCCAATTTATTGGCTCCATTCTCTAATTGAGAAGCACCTGAAAGTAACTGACTGGATTTGTCTGCTAATTGACCAGATCCTGATTGTAATTTATCAACTCCTGCTATCAATTCTTGACTCTTTTGATTCAATTGATTGGAGGCAGTTGATAATTTTTCAATACCAGATACTAACTCTGGAGTTTTTTCAGCTAATTGACCAACTCCTGCTGTCAAGCTAGAAGATTTTTGTGTCAAGGTATTTGAGCCTGAAACTAGTTGATCCAAACTACCTGTCAAGGTGGCATTTTTTTCACTTAGTTGACTTGCGCCCTGAGAAACTTTATCAACGCCTGTAGTATATGCATTTACACCTGATGCAATCAACTGACTGGCAGGAACTAATTTACTCGTTACTGCTCCCTGTATTTCTGTTAATCCACTTGACAATCCTGTCAAAGAATTAGAAGCAAGCGGTAATACTTGATTGGCTTGATTTTTTAACGTCGAAAGATTAGAAGATTGATTTTGTAAATTTTCTAAACTTCCCTGTAAACCTTGAACTAAAGCTACAATTGACTGAGCCGATTGAATACTATCAGTCGAATTTTGAAATACAGAAGCGCTTATCTCAGCTTGTTGCTCACTTGTCAATGATTGATAAGCTGCTGTCGATTGAATATTAGCTAATGTAGTTGCTTTTTCAAACTGAGCACTTGCTAACATTTGATTAGAAAGAGAAACTATACTTGATAAAACAGAAGCTAATTGTTTTGTATCTCCAACATCAATATTTTGAATAGCTTGATTTAACTGATTCAAACCAGAAGATAATTGATTAATTTGATCTTTTTGCTCAGACGAAGCATCTAACTTACTAGAAAGTTGTTGAATCCCTTCACTTAATTGCTCCACACTCATTCGAAGGGTAGCTGATTGATTAGATAACTGACTAGCACCTGTTGCAAGATTTCCCACTCCGTTTGTATAGGCACTAACACCAGATGAAAATTGATTAAGACCAGCATTAAGCTGAGAAACACCGCCAGTATAGGATTCTACACCAGTATATAATTGATTGATTCCTCTTACTAATTCAGGACTTTTAGAAGATAATTGACCTAATCCGCTATCTAATTTACTCACTGCACCAGTATATGTAACTAAACCACTATTAAAATTCCCTAAGCCAAGATGAAGTTGTTCAACACCAGAAACATAAGAGGATAATCCTTTAGTAAACTGCTCCGTTCCATTTGAAAATGTTAAACTTGAATCTGCTAAAGAGTGTAGGTTAGTAGTCAATGTTTGACTTCCTGTCACTAATTGATTAGCTCCATCAGTTAATTTTTCACTACCAGAAGCTGCTTGACTCATACCATCTTTTAATTCGACCATCTTGTTAAATAAAGCTTTAGTATAGGTCTCAGTTACATTTTTAGAAACATTTTGCTTTAATTGTGTCATCACAGAATCGCTCATCTTGCTGGCAATAAAACTATGACCACTTGAAGTCTGATAATCGATTTGCATTTGCTCTGGATGATCCGTTAAAATCGAAGCTGCTTTTTCAGATAAATCACTTGGTAAAGTCACTACCATATAGTAATCGCCATATTCCAATCCCTTCTTACCTTCCTCTTCATCTACGAAATGAAAATCTAAAGTTTTATTTTCTTTTAAATTGGACACCATGTCTTTTCCTATAGACATGCTACTACCATTATAGGAAGCCTCTTTATCATTATTGACAACTGCCACAGGTAAGTCAGACAATTGCCCATATGGAT